>JAPLER010000197.1:8600-11774 GCA_026391115.1 Bacteroidota bacterium
AAAAAGCGATTATGAAAAAAACAAACAATGTTTAAGGGTTAAAAAAGAAGTTTCATATAAGTATCACATCAAAGAAAATTGGCTTAAAAAACATATTGGGTTTAAAAACTATAAAAAAGTAATAAGTTACGAACCACATTATAAATTTTCTGTTGTTGCTTGTTTGGATAGCTGTTTTAAAAGACCTGTAAAATTTTATATACCTCAGTACGATGCAGTGGGGCTGGAAGTAGGAGCAAGATATTCACAAAAAAAGAATAATAAAAATGGTAAAGCAACTTTAATATTCAGTAAAACTAAAATTGGCGACTCTGCATACTATAAAGCCGAAGTTGAATGTCTAGGTACATTAAATTGTGGTACAGATAACAGATGTACACATATTATTAAACTTGTTGCAAAAAACAACATTTCAATATTATCTTATTCATATTATGCAAGAAGTCATACTTCATATTTTGATTCACTCATAGAAGTAAGACCTTCAAATAATAAAAAGATAACAGATATTTATACTCATATGTGCTTTTATAGGTTAAACATTTTATGCAATGGAGACACAATTAGCTTAAAAGATATACCAGTTGATGTATTTGCTCACAGCTGGAAAAAAATAAAAACACCAGTGTTGGGTGAGGACGGTATATCTTACTTTATGTTTATACCTTTTAGAAAAAAGTATTGGTGTGGACACTATAAAAAATATAAAATCAGGCAAAAGGATATTGAAAATTTGAGACATTTTAATTTGCTTGAACTGCCTAATTGAGAATGGGATAGATTAGAAATATTCACGCTGCCCACAAATCAGAAAAAAATTCACACGAAGAAGACAAACTTTTACATAAACCCATCAATTTTTTCCTTGCTTATATGTTTATTTAAAGCACTAAAGCACAAAACCAACAAATACCCATTCAATAAAAAAGGTAGCAATGCTGCTACCTTTTTAGTTCTTTAAAAGACATTGTTTGTCTAGTTTATTTAAGGATATTTCTGCTAATAACTATTCTTTGTACTTCACTGGTACCCTCATAAATCTGAGTAATTTTTGCATCACGCATCAAACGTTCAACATGATACTCTTTTACAAAGCCATAACCACCGTGTATTTGTACAGCCTCAACTGTAACCCACATTGCAGTTTCGCTGGCAAATACTTTTGCCATACTACTACTTAAATCATAATTCAATCCATTGTCTTTTTCCCAAGCCGCTTTTAGGCAAAGTAAACGTGCAGCTTCAATACGTGTTGCCATATCTGCCAACTTAAATTGTATAGCTTGATGTTGTGCTATTTCTTTACCAAATGCTTTACGAACTTTACTATATTTTAAAGCCAATTCATAAGCACCACTTGCTATACCCAATGCCTGAGATGCAATACCAATACGACCTCCAGATAAAGTTTTCATTGCAAATGTGAATCCAAAACCATCATCTCCAATTCTGTTTTCTTTTGGTACTTTCACATCATTAAACATAATAGTGTGTGTATCACTTCCTCTAATTCCTAATTTATTTTCCTTAGCTGATACCACAACGCCTGGCCAGTTTTTTTCAACTATTAAGCAGTTAATTCCTTTATGTCCTTTGGCTCTATCAGTTTGTGCCATTACTAAATAAACACTGGCACTGCTACCATTTGTAATCCAGTTTTTTGTACCATTCAGTAAATAATAATCACCTTTATCTTCAGCACTAGTTTGTTGAGATGTTGCATCACTACCAGCTTCTGGCTCACTTAATAAAAAAGCTCCAATATATAATTCTCCATCTTTTTTACCTTGTGCCAAAGGTTGCAAATACTTTGCTTTTTGTTCTTCATTTGCAAATTTTTCTAAGCCATAATTTACCAAACTATTATTAACACTTACACATACGCTTGTACTAGCATCAACTTTACTAATTTCTTCCATAGCCAATACGTAACTTACTGTATCTAAACCTGCACCACCATTTTCAGGTTTAACCATCATTCCCATAAATCCCAAATCAGCTAGTTTTTCAATTTGTTCTTTAGGAAATCTTTGTAATTCATCACGCTCTATAACGCCTGGTAAACATTCGTTTTGTGCAAAGTCTCTTGCAGCTTGTTGTATCATTAATTGTTCTTCGGTAAAAGAAAATTGCATAAGTAGGAAATTTTTGGTTGCAAATGTAGGCTAACAGCTGTTAGTTAAATAAATATATTTTTTACAGGAACAAAAAAGACCCTGATAATGTCAAGGTCTTAAAAAATTTATTAATAAACTAAGCTTTTACTTCTTCGTCTTTCGAGCTTTTTAAATCAAATTTTATCTTCCCATTTTCCTTGTCTAAAGACGCTATTAACACATCCCCATTTTTTACATTCATATTTAGTATTTCTTCTGCTAAAGGATCTTCCAAATATTTTTGAATAGCTCTATGCAATGGTCTTGCACCAAATTGTACATCATAACCTTTGTCTGCAATAAAATCTTTTGCTTCATCTGTTATCTCTAAGCTAAAACCTAATGCAGTTAGACGTTTCAACACACTTGCCATTAAAATATCAATAATATTGTTAATATTATCTTTGGTTAATGAATTGAAAATAACAACATCATCTATTCTATTTAAAAACTCTGGACTAAATGTTTTCTTCAGTGCTTTTTCAATAACAGCTTTGTTACTTTCCTCTTGGTTTTGCATTCTTGCAGCAGTGGCAAAACCAACACCATCGCCAAACTCTTTTAACTGACGAACACCAATGTTTGAAGTCATTATTATCATTGTATTCTTAAAGTTCACTTTTCTGCCTAAACCATCAGTCAATTGCCCATCATCAAGTACTTGTAGTAATATGTTGTAAATATCTGGATGAGCTTTTTCAATTTCATCTAAAAGAATTACACTGTATGGTTTTCTTCTTACTTTTTCAGTCAACTGCCCACCTTCTTCATAACCTACATATCCTGGAGGAGCACCCACTAAACGAGTAACAGTAAACTTCTCCATATACTCACTCATATCAATTCTTATCAAAGCATCCTCACTATCAAACATATACTTAGCAAGACTTCTAGCCAGTTCCGTTTTACCAACTCCAGTTGGGCCTAAGAAGATGAATGTACCGATTGGTTTTTTTGGATCTTTCAATCCTACTCTATTTCTTTGAATGGCTTTTGTAACTTTTGCGATGGCTTCGTC
>JAPLER010000197.1:11862-19849 GCA_026391115.1 Bacteroidota bacterium
TTTTGCGAAGCTTTTCAGTTTCTGCCTGAACCATTCGTTTAACAGGTATTCCAGTCATCATACTCACTACTTCAGCAATATGCTCCTCATTAATTGGGAAGCGTTTGTTTTTGCTATCTTCTTCCCAAATAGTTTTTGCTTTTTCAAGTTCATTACCTAAGTTTTTTTCCTTATCACGCAACGCAGCAGCTTCTTCAAATTTTTGAGATTTTACTACTCTGTTTTTTTCAACTTTTACTTCTTCAATTTTCTTTTCAAGCTCAACAATATCTTGCGGTACATTAATGTTTTTCAAATGCACTCTAGCACCAACTTCATCCAATACATCAATGGCTTTATCTGGCAATAGCCTATCGGTCATATATCTATCACTCAATTTTACACAAGCCTCAATAGCAGCATCGTCATAAGTAACATTGTGATAAGCTTCGTAAGTCGCTTTAATATTAGTCAATATTTCAATAGTTTCTTCAACACTTGGCGGCTCAACCAAAACTTTTTGAAAACGTCTATCCAATGCACCATCTTTTTCAATGTACATTCTATACTCATCAAGTGTACTAGCACCAATACATTGCAATTCTCCACGAGCCAAAGCTGGTTTAAAAATATTGCTAGCATCTAAACTTCCACTTGCACCACCTGCACCCACTATAGTATGAATTTCATCTATAAATAAAATTACATCTCTGTTTTTTTTCTTCTTTTTCATTATCGCTTTCATTCTTTCTTCAAACTGTCCACGATATTTTGTACCAGCTACCAATGCAGCAAGATCAAGACTTATCACTCTTTTATCAAATAAAACTCGGCTTACTTTTCTTTGAATAATTCTTAAAGCCAAACCTTCTACAATGGCAGTTTTACCTACACCCGGCTCACCAATTAAGATTGGATTATTCTTTTTTCTTCTACTTAAAATCTGGCTTACTCTTTCTATTTCATTTTCTCTACCAACAATTGGGTCAAGATTTCCTGCTTCTGCAATCTTAGTAATGTCTCTACCAAAATTATCTAAAACAGGCGTTTTGCTTTTGGTAGTAGCACCTTGTTTGGCACCTGCTGGTTGCTGAGGTTTAAACGATTTATCATCATCAAAATCATCATCATCACCATCGGTAAATTCTGATTTTGGATTTGGTGGAGGTGTTGTATTTATTGGATTTGACGATGTACCCACCATTCCTAATTCATTTCTAAAAATATCATAATCAATATTAAACTGATTCAATATTTGCGTAGCTAAATTTTCTTTATTTTTTAAAATAGAAAGTACAATATGTTCGCTTTCTACCAATGGAGATTTTAAAGCTTTGGCTTCTAAAACTGTTATACGAATTACTTTTTCTGCTTGCTTGGTCAATGGCAAACTATTAATGTTTGCAATGGTTTTACCAGCTTTATCTTTAATAGCCAATTCAACTTCTTTGCGTAATTCATATAAGTCCACATCAAGACTTTGCAACACTTTAACTGCAACATTTTCACCATCACGTATCAAGCCCAACAATAAATGTTCTGTTCCAATAAAGTCATTACCCAGTCTCAATGCTTCTTCTCTACTAAAAGCAATTATCTCTTTTACCTGTGCTGAAAAATTATTATCCATAACGCTTATTTTATATTTTAAAGTACGTTGTAAATATAATTTACGATGTACAATTTTAGATTTCGATTTACAAAACTCTTATAACACTT
This sequence comes from Bacteroidota bacterium, assembly GCA_026391115.1. GTDB lineage: Bacteria > Bacteroidota > Bacteroidia > Chitinophagales > Chitinophagaceae > CAIVPM01. Next base: position 13,561 of record JAPLER010000197.1, read on the forward strand.
TGCTAATTTGCAGCTCTGCGTGAAAATCAATTTTATTCATCCAACTATTCATTTTTCACTATTATCTTTAAACTATTAACTAACAGTACAATAATAACGAATAATTTTGTCTAAAGTTGCAAAGAAATTATTACAAAAAAACATTGTTAAAAACTTATTATGGAAATCAAAATTAGTACCAAAGAAAAGTTCACAGTTTTAACACCTGTTACGCCACATTTAACTGACACACTTACCGAACAATTGATTGCAGCCTGCACAAATTGTTTAAATTCAGAAATAAAAAATGTTATACTAAACTTACAAGCTGTTACTGCTATTGACGTTGAGGCTGCTAATAACCTTACTAACTTACAACAACAATTTTATGAAAATAATGTCAGTTTTGTAATTTGTGAAATGAAACCACAACTTGAAGATGCTTTTGATAAACTTGAGTTACTTGAAGTATTAAACGCCACACCCACCGAAAGTGAAGCTTGGGACATTGTGCAAATAGAAGAAATCGAAAGAGAGTTGATGGATGGAGAAGATGCTGAGTAATTAACTATTCAATCACTTCAATACCCTCTAAATTAGTAATTCCCCAATTTTCTAATTCATCTTTATTCCAAAGGTTTGGAAAGAAAATCCGTTTTTGATATCGTGGGTGCATATACTTCTGCCAATGGCTGCCACCAGTAGCTTCACCATCGCCAATGTACTTTTTTGCAGCGTTTAAGTGGGCCATTACCCAACGCACATTTACAGTCCAATCGTAATGGCGTAAAGCATTAATGAGTTCTTTATTATCTTTTTCTTGTTGTGGCAAAGAATTATACTTTTTATAAAGATTATGTTCGTTATAAATCTTCATAAAAGTAATAAATTCTTCTTTGTAGCGATTCTCAAAATTGGTGAGCAACATTGACTTTTTTCCTGTTGTATAGTCTTTACCAGCAGCTTGCCAATACAAGTGTTCAAAGGCGTGTTCAAAAGGAGTTTCTCTATCTATAGTGGCTCTAAAACGAATATCAATAAGGTTAATTAATTCGGTACTTGCAAATTCAATTTTTCGGTATTGTGCAGATTGGAAGCCACTTGCAGGAGTTAGTGTATTTCTAAATTGCATATACTGTTCTGGTAACATACCATCGCCCATAATGGCAAATGATTCTGCAAGTAAATCAAAATACCTACTAATTCTATTTAAGTGCAAACTAAATTTTTGTGTGGTAATATTTTCTGTTTCATAAACTTGATCAATCTCCCACAACACCATTTTAAAAAGCAATTCATTAATTTGATGATACATTATAAATACCATTTCATCTGGCATTTGTGTACGTTGATTTTGTAAACCTAATAAAGCATCAACTTGTATATATTCCCAATAAGTAATAGGCTTTGAAGCAAGTAATCCTGCTAGATGCACATTGGCATCTTGACCTATGGCTGTATATTTTTCATCAATGGCTTGCAAAAGTTCTTCTCGTGTCATTACTCTCAATTAATAGTTAACAGTGAAAAGTTAATAGTAAATTACAATTATTTAATGCTCTTAAATATTCTATTCCATCTTGGTCCACCATCCCAACTAAACCAAATCATAGAAGCTTTGCCAACAATATGTGTTTCTGGCACAAAGCCCCAAAATCTACTATCTTGGCTAGTGTGCCTATCGTCACCCATCATCCAATAATAATTGTATTTAAAAGTGTAAGTTGTAGAAAGTTTATCATCAATATAAATACCTTCTGGCTTTAATTCAAGTTTATGGTCTTCATAAACACTAATTAATCTTTTATATAAAGCAATATTTGTTGCATCAATTTTTACTGTAACATTTTTTTGAGGAACAGTTATTGGTCCATAATTATCAATGCTATTTTTAAAATGTAATGAATCGAATGGAAAGAAATCGAATTGAGCTGCATAGCTAGAATAATTATCAGGCAATGTTTTAATTGATGTAATTCCTGGAACTTTTGAAAGTTTAATGCTATCGTCAACGGTCAATGGAATTTGTGCCATACCGCTATTTTGCAAACTTTCTGCAATGCCTGCTCTTAGTGCTTCATACTGCTGATCTATTCTTATATTAATACCATACTCCTTTTGCCAATTGTTCAAATTATAACTCTTTTTTTCAGCTGTAACAACATAAAATTTTTGGGAACCTTCTGCTACATCTGCCTTTTTTCCATTAATGTACAAAATACCATTGATTACCTGAAATGTATCACCAGCAATTGCTACACATCTTTTGATGTAGTTGTCAGCCTTGTCATAAGGATGTACTAATAACAATTTATTATTTTCTAGAATTGTTTTTAATATGTCTGAATTTGGGTAGCGAACTTCTTGCAACCCTTTATCATCAATACTTGCACCCTTTGCTGTTCTTTCTGTTTCAATATCGCTTTCATTTAAAAAAACAGATTTTCTCATTGCCGAAAAATAAGGCCTGGCTGAACCATAATCAGGCAAATTAATCACTGTATCACCTTCAGGAAAATTGAATACTACAACATCATTCCTTTTAACATCTGTATATCCAGGTAAACGTTTGTAAGATAATTGAATCCACTTTAAATAAGATGGTGTTTGTGATGCTGGCATTAAGTTATGTACAAATGGAAAACTCAATGGTGTTTTAGGAATTCTTTGTCCATAAGCTATTTTATTTACAAATAAGAAGTCATTTACTTGCAATGTTTTTTCCATTGAACCTGTTGGAATAACATAAGCTTCAAACACAAAGGTTCTAATAATAGTTGCTGCAACAACAGCAAATACAATGGCATCAATCCACTCGCGTGATGCAGGTTTTTTATATTTATCAAATGCAGACTGCCCAACAAATTTTTCTTTATCGCTAAACCCTAAATAAGGGAAATAAATAAAGGGTAAGAATATGGCGAATGTATGGTGTATAACATTTGTACGATTAAAATGCATCGTAAAAATTATTGTAATCCAAATGGTAATAAACTGCCCTGCAATGGGAATTAATTGCAGCCAAAACCAATATTTTTTAATATTACATTTTTCTACAATCAACCAAGTATTATAAAAAGGAATAAAAGCTTTCCAAGATTCAATACCCGCTTTTTTAAACATACCATATATACCAATATGCCATCCTATTGTTCCAATAATAAATAAAAATAATCCCATAAATTCTTTTTAAAAGTGTTGCAAATGTAGGTTTATGCACCTAAGTTTTGAAGTGTGTGTGCAACAGTTGCAAATTATTACAAATCATTTGTTAAAATTTTCCAAAAAAAGAGACAACCTTTTCGGTTGTCTCTATGCTTAAATCAACATAAATGGTTAGCAAATCAATAAATATGTAGGAAACCCTCATCACCTAATATTTCATTTACAACTAACCAAATGCTTTTATTCGATGATTAGTTTTTGAGTTGTTCTTTCTCCATTCATCTCTATTGATACTAGATAAATTCCTTTCACAAAACGACTTACATCAATAGTGTTTTTACCTAAACTCAATACTTGTTGTTTAACTTGTTTTCCCAATAAATCCAAGATAATGATATTGCCATTACCCACTAATTTATCTACTGTTATATTTACAAAAGATTTTGCTGGATTAGGGTATAAAGAAAATTGAATAGATTGATTTACTGAAGCGTTTGTAGTGGTCGCTTTGCTTGCACAATTTACAACTGTTCCTGTCGCAATTCGCACACTGTTACATCCTTTATTACTAGCGATTGTGTAAGAAATAGAAGCTGTACCTAAACCAACTGTATTTACAACACCTCCACTTGTAATAGTCATTGCTGTTGCATTTGAGCTACTCCAAACACCACCAGTTGGAGAACCAACTAAAGTGAATGTTCTGTTTTTACAAAATCCAGCACTAGTTTGTGGACTTACTGTACCAGCAGCATAAGCAATTGTTGGCATTGCAGGCGAACCATTTACTACAACATTATATGTATTGGAATTGCTACATCCAAAGTTGTTTGTTGCAATCAGTTTAATAGTTGCTGTTCCAACGCTTGTACCTGTTACAACACCTGTATTACTTACATTAGCTCTTCCTGCAATGCTACTCCAAGCACTTGTTGTGTTAGGAGTCATATTAGTTAAAGCAATATTACTACCCACACATACATTGTTTGCACCAGCTATTTGAGGAACTGCTTGTGGAGCTACATTAAAAATTTTAGTCATACTATTTTTACAGCCATTAGCATCTGTTAAAGTATATGTAATTGTTGTAAATCCATTTGCTACACTTTTAACAATACCATTTAATGATATTGTTGCAACTGAAGCATTACTGCTACCCCAAATACCACCAACTATAGTATTGGTTAAATTGGTTGAAGAACCTAGCATACAAGTTGAATTGCTGCCAGCAATTGCTGCTATAAATGGATTACCATAAACTGTAATAGTAATGGTATTGCTTGTTTGAGTTTTTCCATCTGCGGCTACTGTACAAGTTACTGAGGCATTGTTTGGTAAAACATTTGTTGTAAATGTTGGGTTGTTGCCTCCCATTGGCACTCCATTTACTTTCCAAGTGTAAGTAGGATTGCTACCTACATTGTTTGTTGTTGCAGTAAATGTGATGCTTTGATTTACACAAATAGCAGTTTTATTGGCTGCAATTGTTATTACTGGATTTCCTGGTTCTGAATAGATTTCACTTGCTCCAGTAATATTTCTAAATCCTGTTGATGAGCCAACCAATAACTCATCATAATATAGGATGTTTATTTCTGTTCCATTATCAACACTTGCATATAATGCTTCCCCTACTCTGCTTGTGCTAGTGGCGTGAAAGCTGATAATATCATAATAAATTTTATTGCCAAATGCATAGAAAACAGTGTCTCTATTCCAAGCACAAGCAGTATAAGCTCCATTACGATTTGTATCTACCACTGTGCTTCTCCAATTATTCATTATGGGTCTGCTAATATTGAAGTAGATAGGATAATTGTGCCCTAAAACTGAATTATAAAAAGCACCAACAGCCAATATAGTATCCTTGCTTGCAATTACAATATCATTAACACTATACTTAACACCACTACCTCCATATATAGGTTCTTCACTCACACTCCAACTAGCTCCATTCCATTGTGCTTTATACATTCCTTTATAAGTTGTGTTATAATATTCTACGCCTATATAGGCTACTATTTTACCACTATCATAAGTCATTTCAATATCATTAACATTTATATCTTGCCCAGCAACAGTTCCATTTGTTGAATAAAACACACCACCATATTGACCACTATTTTGACTGTAATAACCAGCCATTACAAAGTTGGTGTCATAACTACTAACAGCTATTGCTTCTGCACGCACACCTACAGATGGAAAACTATAAGGAGCATTTTCTGGAGTAAATACTTGTGACCAAGTACTACCTTTATTCACTGTTTTATAAATTCTTACATTACCAACATAAGCTTTCAAAGTATCATCTGCTACCATTTCTGCACTATAATATGGAGAGCCATCTCCATTTGGCCATATTGATGTTGTCCAAGCTTTAGCAGCAGTGTTGTAATTATTTACATAACGAATACCATCTTTTGCTGCTAACCAACCAAATGTTTTGCTGGTATTCATATCAAAATCTTCTACTTGTGTTGCCAAAATACCATCTGTAACATCGGCAATTATAGATCCACTGTTTTTTGTCCACGCCAATCCCAAATCTGAAGTTAATAAAGCAATACCACCACTTGCACCTTCTCTAAAAAAAGTTACATATCCATCGTTAGGATGTGAGTCAAAACCAGCATTGCCCAATGTATTCCAAGTGGTACTACTTCCTTTATTGTTGCTATATGCTGCTCCAAAATACACATAATAGTTGCCAGCACTTGCATCTCTAAACTCAATATTAGAGCCACTTGTACCACTTATACCAGTTGCTATTGATGTAAATACACCACCAAAAGAACTTGCTTTTGAAACATACTTAAATGGATTTGTACCACCATTTGTACCACCAACAAATACACTTCCATTGCTATATACACCCATTGCGTCCCAACTAAATGATGGAGAAAATGTATTCATCATATCTGTTGTTGTAGCTGCAAGATTTACACCTGCTGTAATGGTATTTGCAAATAGTAATGATTGTGGGTCTGTGCCAGATTTAAAAAGATATAAATAATCATCTTTACCAATTACAATATTGTTGTAGCCAACAACTGCAATACTTGCACTGCTAGATAATGTTAAACTACCTGTACCACTTATAGTAAATATTATTGGTTGTACCAGCTGTAGTTAATGCAAAAAA
>JAPLER010000129.1:0-6244 GCA_026391115.1 Bacteroidota bacterium
AACGTAACAGTATTACTTGTATAACTACCACAAGCCAACACTGTAGCTAATTTGTAAAATCCATTATCTAATGTTGACACATTAGTAAGCAATAAAGTATCGTCTGTAGCACCAGGTATTGCTATACCATTTTTAAACCATTGATAAGTAAATGTTGTATTTGAAAAAGCAGTTGATATAAACCTTACATCTTTACCTAAACAAGTTGCCACATTCTCTGGTTGTTTTGTATAGGTTAGTGTATGAATAGTAACTGTTGCAGTAGATGGTAAATCATTTTCGCTTGCAGTACAAATAGCATCTTTAACAGATATTAATCTATAAGTAGTTGTAACATCTGGCACTACTGTTAAATCATAAACAGTATCTGCAATATTGTTTATTGAAAAATTAGATTTACCGTCTGTATAGGTTGCAGTAAATGGAGACTTGCCTTTAAAATAAAATCTCAATATAGCCGAAGTTCCTTTACATATAGCAACAGAACCACTAATAATAGCAGTTGGTTTTGGATAAACTGTTACTGGCTGCGTAAGACTGTCTTTACAACCAGTAGAAATAATTGTTGATACAAGTTTTATATTATAAACACCTGGCTTACTGTAAGACTTAGTAACAGACGTTCCTGCAGAACTAGTGCCATCACCAAAATCCCAGAAATTAGATATAGATAAAGCACTAGCAGTTGTTGTACTTGTGAATGTAAAATTATTATCGTTTATACAACCTACAACTGCATTTTGAGAATACGACATAGTTGGCTTAGGTAATACATTCACAGTTTTGGTAATACTATCGCTACAACCAGGTGCAGATGAAACTACCAATTTGATACTTTGATTACCAGACTTAGTAAACCCGTAAGACAACGTACTATTGGCATTTACAGTAGAATCACTAAACTTCCAGGCATAAGCAATAATACTACCTGTCGATGTACTTACTAAATCATAAACACTAGAGCAACTATTTGCAGATGTTGCAGTAAAGTTTGCAGTAGGCTTGTCTCCTATTATTAAAGTTTGACTAGAGCTATCAATACAATTACCACTATAAGATATCAAAGTAATTACGTAAAATCCAGCTGATGTATAAGTATGTGATGGGCTTATTAATGTAGATATTGTTCCATCACCTAATCTCCATAAATAACTTGTTGCAGTTCCTGCTGTTTTGTTTGTGAAAGCAATTGTTGCATTGGTACATTGAGAAACGGCTGCTGCATTAACAACAAAACTAGATGTTAGTGTATTGTTTACAACAATTGTTTTAACGGCACTATCAACACAGCCATTTGAGTTAGTTGCAGTTAATATTACATTGTATGTTCCAGCTTTTGCATATATTTTAGTAGCATTGGTTTGTGTTGTGTAATTACTGTCACCAAAATTCCACACATAACTAACATTATTAATGTTAACAGAAGTATTGGTAAAACTAAACACATTACCACCTAAACATTGCGTAGCAGCATTCACTACAAACGATGCATTAGGTTTGTTATTTACTATTATAGTTTGAGACGAAGTTGTTGTACAACCACTGGTACTTGTAACAGTTAATGTTATAGTGTACGTGCCAGCACTACTGTAAGTATGCGATGTGTTTGCATTTGTTGCTGTAGCACCATCACCAAAATCCCAACTGTAAGTTGCAGCGTTGGTTGAATAGTTTACAAATGTGAAAATATTATTGTTTAAACACTGTGTTGCATTGCCACCAATAGCAAATAACGAAACTGGCTTATTTACTATACTTACCGTTTTCTTAAGTGTATCTGTACAACCATTACCATTTAATGAAATTAAAGTAACAACATAAGTACCTGCATTTACATAGGTATGAACAGGGTTAGTTTCATTTGTTAGAATACCATCTCCAAAATCCCAGAAATAGCTAGATGCATTTGTTGATGTATTTACAGGACTTATTGTTCTATTATTTAAACAAGAATTATAATTTGATAAATTAAATGAAGATGTTGGTTTTGCTAATAGTGTAACTGTAGCACTACTTGTTGCAGTACAGCCATTAGTATTACTTACAGTTAATGTAACTGTAAATGTTCCTGAACCTGTATAAATACGCGTTGGAGAGTTTAATGTAGAAGTTGCACCATCACCAAAATTCCATAAGTAACTACTAGCATTGATGCTGTTATTTATAAATGAGAAGTTATTACTTCCAACACATTGTGTTGCACTACTAGCTATGTTAAAACTAGAAGTAGGTTTATCAAATAAACTGATTGTTTGAGATGCAGTATCAATACAACCATTTGCATTAGTTGCAGTTAATGTTATTGTATATGTACCAGCAACAGCATAAGTAATTGCTGGGTTTGTTGCACTAGAAGTATTACCATTACCAAAATTCCAACTGTAAGTTGCTGCACTTGTTGATGTATTGTTAAATACAATACTATTATTACCAGCACAAGCATTAAAGTTATTTAAAGTGAAAGAAGCACTTGGCATAGCTGCAACTGTTATTGTACTTGTGCTTGTTGAAGAACAACCTGAGGTATTTGTTGCCACTAAAGTAACTGTATAATTTCCAGCAACTGTATAGCTATGTGTTGGCAACTCTAATGAAGAAGTTGCACCATCTCCAAAACTCCATAAATAACTTGTAGCGTTAATAGAACTGTTAGTAAATGAATATGAATTATTATTTACACATTGAGTAGCTCCAATAATTGAAAAACTTGATGTTGGCCTTGCATTAAATGTTACTGTTTGCGTTGCTGTATCACTACATCCACTTGCATTTGATGCTATTAAAGATATTGTATAAGTTCCTGCTATAGAATAAGTATGTGTAGGCGATGTTGCTGCTGAATTAATACCATCACCAAAACTCCAAAGATAACTAGTACCATTTGTTGAATTATTGGTAAATGCAAGTGTTAAATTACTTGTACAATTGGTGTTGCCATTGTAAGTAAAGTCTGCTACTGAACTTGCTTTAACTGTAACATTAGTTTTGCTAGTATCAATACAACCATTAATATTAGTAGCTATTAAACTAACAACAAAATTACCAACACTTGAATATGAGTGAGATGGATTGGTTGTTGCTGAACCAACATTATCACCAAAGCTCCAAACATAATTAGTAGCATTGCTTGAAGTATTTGTAAATACAAAATTATTACCAGCAGAGCATTGACTATTATTATTTATACTAAATGTAGCAGTTGGAAGTGCAGCTATATTTATAACACGAGATAGTGTATCACTACAACCATTTGTATTTTTTGTAATTAAACTTACAGTATAAGTACCATAATTCAAGTAAGTATTCGTTGGACTAAATACAGCAGAAGTATTACCATCTCCAAAATTCCAAGTTGTACTTGCTACATTGGTACTAGTATTATTAAATGCAATTGTTTTTGTATTTGAACACAAAGAACTATTAACAACGGTAAAAGAAGAACTTGGTTTAGCAAGAACTGTTACTTGTGAAGACGCGGTATCGTTACAACTACCACTTGCACTTGTTGCAATTAATTTTACAGTATAAGTACCAGCTAAGCTATATACTTTAGTTGGATTAGTTAATGTAGAAGTTGTACCATCCCCAAAGAGCCAAGTATATTGTATTGTACCACTTGGAATAGTGCTTGTATTTGTAAAGTTGTAAGAATTACTATTTACACATTGTGTTATACTATTTATACTAAATGATGCAGCAGGTTTTGAAGAAAGCGTAATTATTTTGCTTGTAGAATCTGCACAGCCATTTGCATTGGCAACAACTAAAGTAATTGTATATGTGCCAGCACTTGAGTAAGTTTTGGTAGCAATTGCACCCGTTGCAGTTGTACCATCTCCAAAGTTCCAATTTATAGTTGTAACATTTGTTGATGTGCTTTGTACAGTAATATTATTACCATTGTTGCAGCTATTAAAATTAGGTATAGTAAATGCAGCAACTGGTTTTGGAGCAACAGTTACTAACTGTGAAGTTGTATCTCTACAGCCATTGCTATTGGTAACAACCAATACAACTGTATACGTTCCTGGATTGGTGTATGCTTTAACCGGACTTTGTAAAATAGAAAAACTTGCATCTCCAAAAGTCCACATATAATTTGCACTAGTTGCATTACTTACTGATGTATTATTAAATGTAAAACTGTTATTACAAGATGTTGATGCAACAGTTGTAAATGCTGCTATTGGTCTTGCTACAAAACTTATCGTTCGTATCATACTATCTAAACAACCATTTGCTCCTTTTACAACAAGTTTAACGTTATACGTACCTGATGCTGTATAGGTATAAGAAGGTGATAATAAATTAGATGTTCCACCATCGCCAAAATTCCAAGCATAGCTTACAGCATTTGTAGAAATATTATTAAAGTTGAAAGTATTACCGAAACTGCAATTGCTAAAGTTAGGTATTGTAAATGCAGCAATAGGTTTTGCAGATACTGTTACAACTTTGGTTGTGCTATCCTTACAGCCACCTGCATTAGATACAACTAATTTGATGGTATATGTTCCAGTATTTGCATAAGTTTTCGTGGGGGTCGCTAATGTAGAAGTTGTACCATCTCCAAAGCTCCAATTATAAATAGTTGCGTCAGTAGATGTATTAGAAATTACAACACTTAATGTACTACTGCAATTGGCATTACCAACAGCAGTAAATGCAGCAATAGGAATTCCTGTAAATGTGACTGTTTTTGTTGTTGAATCTTTACAGCCATTCACATTGGTTACAACTTGCTTGATTGTAAATACACCTGTTGTAGTGTAAGTTTTACTAGGTGCAGCTAGTGTAGATGTTGTACCATCGCCAAAATCATAATAATAACTTGTAGCACCAATTGCATTGTTTACAATATTAATAGTTCTATTGTTTGTACAATTTGTAATACCCGTAAAGGTAAACACTGCTGTTGGTTTTGGCAATATGGTAATTGTATTAGTTGTAGAATCTTTACAACCACCTGTACTAATAGCAATCAACTTCACTGTGTATGTGCCTGCTGTATTATAAGTTTGCGTTGGATTACTTTGACTAGAAGTTGTACCGTCGCCAAAATCCCAGAAATAATTAATAGCATTGTTAGATGCATTTACAAATGAATATGCATTATTATTTACACATTGGCTTGCTGTGTTTACATTAAACAATGCAATAGGGAAATCGCTAAAAGATATTGTTTTACTAGATGAATCTTTGCAACCATTAGCATTGGTTACAACCTGCTTAATGATGTATGTTCCAACGCTAGAATATGTTTTTGATGGGTTAACTAAAGTTGATGTTGTACCATCTCCAAAATCATAAAAATAGTTTAAAGCATTTGATGCACTATCAACTACAGTAATTGTTCTATTGCTTGTGCAACCAACATTTCCAGTATATCCAAATAAAGAATTTGGCGAAGCTAAAACAGTAACATTTCTTGATAAAGAATCTTTACAACCAGCTGCATTTGTAACAACTAATTTTACAGCAAAAATCCCCGCACTTACAAAAGAATGTGAAGTTGAGTTTTGTGTTGATTTATCACCGTCTCCAAAACTCCAAACACTACTTAATGCAGCATTTGACGTATTAGTGAAAACAAAACTATTTCCATTTAAACATTGACTACTACTATTGGTTGTATAAACAGCTGTAGGCAAGCTATCAAATGAAATGGTATTTATAGAAGAATCCTTACAACCATTTAAACTAGTAACTATTTGCTTAACTAAATAAGTTCCTAAGGTTGCATAAGTTTTAGTTGGCGTTGAAAGTGTTGAGGTTGTGCCATCGCCAAAATCGTAATAATAACTTACAGCATTGGTAGCATTATTAATGATGCTAACTGTTCTATTATTAGTACAATTTGTAGCCCCAGCAAAACTGAATGAAGATACTGGGCTAGGTATTACTACAACGCTTGTTGAGATACTGTCTTTACAACCATTTGCATTGGTTACTAGAAGTTTTACTGTAAACACACCTGCACTGGTATAAGTATGTGTTGCTGATGTTTTAGTTGATAAATTACCATCACCAAAATTCCAAACACTACTTACAACATTTGCAGATGTATTTGTAAATAAGAAACTATTTTGATTCAAACATTGACTTGTAGTGTTAACACCAAATGCAGCAGTTGGAAAACCATTAAATACAACTGTTTTAAATGAAGAATCCTTACATCCATTTGCATTGGTTACAACTTGTTTAATAATGTAAGTTCCTGCAGCAGTATAAGTGTTTGTTGGGT
>JAPLER010000129.1:6264-8830 GCA_026391115.1 Bacteroidota bacterium
CCATCTCCAAAGTTATAAAAATAGCTCAATGCATTTACGGCATTATCTTGTATAGTTAGTGTTCTAGCTGTTGAACAGCCAGTGGTTCCATTAACACTAAAAATTGATTGAGGATTTGCTACAACAATTACGTTAGTAGTTGTACTGTCTGTACACCCATTAGCATTGGTTACAACCAACTTAGTTACATAAATACCTGAACTTGTATATGAATGTGATGTTGAATTTTGTATTGATGTAAATCCATCTCCAAAACTCCAAACACTACTTACTACATTTGTAGATGTATTTGTAAATACAAAATTATTTCCACTTAAACATTGACTAGTTGTATTGATATTAAATGTTGCCGTTGGCAAATCACTGAACGTAACTAGTTTAAAAGTAGAATCTTTACAACCATTTATGTTGGTTACAACTTGCTTAATAACATAAGTTCCAACTGTAGAATAAGTTTTTGTTGGATTAGTTAAAGTTGATGTTGTACCATCTCCAAAATCATAATAAAAATTTACTGCATTGCTCGCTGTATTATTTATACTTATGGTTTTATTAGTGGTGCAATTTGTTGTTCCTACAATATTAAAATTCGCAATTGGTCTTGGATTGATTGCAATTGTGTTTATCGAAGAATCTTTACAACCATTTGCGTTTGTTACAACTAATTTTACTGTAAATGTTCCAGTAGTAAAATATGTATATATTGGCGAGATAGCTGTAGAACCTCCACCATCGCCGAAAGTCCAATTTACACTTGCATAGTTTGTTGAATTATTTGTAAAACTATAAGTTGGATTTATACATTGATTATTTGAAATAAAGCTAAAAGATGCTGTAGGTTTTATTGTAAAGGTTATTTGCTTTGTAATACTATCCTTACAACCAGCTGCATTAGTTACAATTAGTTTCACATTATAAGTTCCATAAGCAGTATATGTTTTTGTAACACTAGATGCAACAGAACTATCCCCATCTCCAAAAACCCATAAATATGAATTTCCAACTCCAGTTGTTGTATTATCAAATGATATAGATAAGTTTGAATTACATTGGGAGTTTCCAATAATATTAAAAGAAGGAACTGGTTTAGGTAAAATAGTTACAGATTTTGTAATACTATCCTTACAACCATTTGCATTTGTTGCAACAAGTTTAATAAAATATGTGCCAGCACTAGCATAAGTAATAGTTGGATTTGTAGCAAACGAAAAACCACCATCACCAAAAGTCCATATATAACTTGAAGCATTGCTAGAAATATTTTGCAAACTAATACTATTGTTATTTACACATTGTGGTAGGCTGCTAAAAGTAAAATCAACTGTTGGATTTGAACTTAGTGTAATTGTTTTTGTTGCACTATCTACACAAGTAAAACTTGCATTGTAAGCATAATATTTTATAATATAAGTTCCAGTTGTTGCATAAATATGTGATGTCGAAAACACATCACTTGCACCATTACCATCACCAAAATCCCAAGCTGAGAAAGCAGTGTTGCTTGTATTTGTTTGTGCAAATTGAACAGTCAAATTATTACAAGCATTATATGATGCAGCAAAGCTGGCAATAGGATTTTGCGATACAGTTACATTAAGTGTTATACTATCCTTACAACCACTTGCATTTGTTACAACTTGTTTAACTGTATATGTCCCTGCACTTGGATAAGTTTTTGGCGAAGGTGTTTGTTGTGTAGAAAATGACCCATCTCCAAAATACCAAACATAAGAAACACCATTTAACGAAGTATTATTAAAGTTGAAAACATTACCGTTTAAACATTGTGTTGTGTTGGCTACAGTAAATGCTGCTGTTGGATTTGGGGTAAATGTTATTACTTTTGTTGCAACATCTTCGCAATAAACAGGTGTTGTATTAAATGCAGAATAAGTAACTGTATATGAGCCAATAGTTGCATATGTGTGTGACGTATTCGTAACATCAATAACACTATTTCCATCTCCAAAATTCCAAGTTGATAGTGGTGTGTTTGCAGCGTTTGCTTGAGCAAATTGAACAGTCAAATTATTACAAACATTATACGTTGCAGTAAATGTTGCTTTTGGGCTTTGAACAATTTTTATACTTACTGTTGCAGAATCTTTACAGCCACTTAAACCAGTTACAACTTGCTTTATAATATAGTTTCCTGCTGTAGTGTATGTATGTGCTGGTGGATCTGCCAAAGTAGAAGTTGTACCGTCACCAAAATCCCAGAAATATGTAACAGCATTATTCGAAGCATCAAAGAATGAATAAGTATTATTATTTGAACATTGTACCAAATTTAATGAGCCTAAATAAGTTATTCCAGCAGTTGGTTTTGGATTAAGGGTTATAACTTTCACTACATTATCACTGCAATAAAAATTTGAATCATAAGCAGTGTATGATAAAGTGTAAGTTCCTGCTGATGTATATAAATGCGATACATTAAATATGTCAACAGTATCTTTTCCATCTCCAAAATTTAAATAAGACCATTTGCTAGCTAGTGTATTAATTTGAGTAAATTGTACACTAAGATTATTGCAGGTTGAATAGGTTGCAGTAAATGCAGCTT
>JAPLER010000129.1:8863-15673 GCA_026391115.1 Bacteroidota bacterium
TAAAACTGTTGTGCTACCAATGCAGCCACTTGCATTAAATACAGTAAGTTTAACAGTATATATACCTGGTGTTACAAATGTTTTTGCAGGTGGTGTTACAGCTGTTGAAGTTGAACCATCTCCAAATTCCCACAAATAACTTGATGCACCAATTGATGTATTGGTATGAGCAAAACTATTTCCATTAAAACATTGCTTTGATGTATATGGATAACCAATTCCTGCAGCAGGTATATCGCTAAATGTTATTGTTTTTGTAGCACTATCTAAACAATAAAAATTATTATCATAAGCATAATATTTTATGTTAAAAGAATTAATACTTGCATAAGAATGTGTTGTATTAAATACATCGCTAGCTCCATTACCATCACCAAAATCCCAAGCAGAGTATTTTGTTCCAGTTGTATCAATTTGTATAAACTTAATATTAGCTCTATTACAAGGTTGATATATCACATTAAAGTTAGCTTTAGGGTTTGTCAAGACAGTGTCTTGAATTGTTGTAGTAGAAGTGCAGCCAAGACTATTTGAAACAGTTAATTTTACTGTATAAATACCAGGATTGCTATAAACTTTTGGTGCAGGATTTTGAAGTGATGAAGTTGAGCCATCACCAAATGTCCAAGCATAAGAAGTGGCAAATAATGAGTTACTTGAAAAATTAAAACTATTACCATTTAAACATTGCTTAGCATTTGTGGAATTATGAATGCTAGCAGCTGGACTATTGGTTAAAGTAATTGTTTTTGTAGCACTATCAATGCAAGTAGATGTAGCATCATAGGCATAGTATTTAATAGTGTAAGTTCCAAATGTAGAATAGAAATGTGTTGTATTAAATACATCGTTAACAGGTGTGCTACCATCTCCAAAATCCCAAACAGAAAATTTAGTTGTAGTAGTATCTATTTGTTTAAATTGAACAAATAATCCCCCACAAGTTTGATACACTGCATTAAATGCAGCTTTAGGGCTTTTAACTACAATAACATTTCGGCTTAAACTATCCTTACAACCATTAACATTTGTTGCAACTAATTTAATAGTGTATGTTCCTACAGCAGAATATGTTTTTGGTGTTGGTATTCCAAGTGTTGAAGTTGTTCCATCTCCGAAACTCCACAAATAAGTTTGAGAAGATGTTGATGCATTATCAAACGCAAAACTATTTCCACTTAAACATTGCAATGTACCATTTGTTATAGTAAATGCTGCAACTGGTTTTGCTGCAAATGTTACAGTACGCGAAGTGCTATCCTTGCAACCATTAATATTTGTTACAACCAATTTTACAGTATATGTTCCGGAAAAAGCATAAGTGTGTATAGGGCTTGTTAATGTTGAGGTTGAGTCATCTCCAAAGTTCCATAAATAGCTACTACCGCCAATAGAGGTATTAAACGTTTGAAGTACTAAACTATTGGTACAATTATTAGAGCCATTAGTGCTAAAACTAGCAATTGGCTTAGTATTTACAGTAACAGTTTTTGAGGTACTATCTTTACAACCATTACTATTTGTAACAACAAGTTTTATTATATAAATGCCTGCATTTATGTAATTTTTTGTTGGGCTTGTAACAGTAGATTTAATGCCGTCTCCAAAACTCCAATTGCTACTTACAACATTACCATTAGATGTATTGGTAAAAATAAAATTGTTTGTACCCACACATTGTGTTGCATTATTTATTGTAAAAGACGCAGCAGCATTGCTACTAAATGTTACTGATTTACTAATGCTATCTCTACAACCATTGCTATTAATGACAAGAAGTTGAACTACATAAGTACCTTCTAAACTATATGTATTTGAAGGGCTAAATGCAGATGAAATATTACCATCTCCAAAAGTCCAGAAATAAGTATTTCCTATACCAGCAGTTGTATTATTAAAAGTAAATGTAGAGTTATTTGAACAATTTGTATTACCCGTAACATTAAATGCAGCATTGGGTTTACTAAGTACATTTACATTTTTTTCTGTACTGTCTTTACAACCATTAACATTTGTTACTACAAGTTTTACAGTGTATGTTCCACTATTTGAATAAATTTTTGCAGGACTAGTAACTGTTGATGTAATTCCATCGCCAAATGTCCAGAAACTAGTTGTAATGCCAGATGTATTATTGGTAAAAACAAAACTTAAATTACCACATTGAGTTAAAGTATTAGCAGTAAACAATGCTGTTTCTTTTGGCAATACTGTCACTGTTTTCGAGATACTATCTATACAGCCACCATTGCTAAGTGCAACTAATTTTACATCAAAACTTCCACCCGAATTATAGTTATGATTTGCATTAATGGAAGATGTTGTAGCTGCATCACCAAAGTTCCAAGTATATGATATGCTGCCTACTGCAATAGTCGAGGTATTTGTAAAATTAAAAATATTTCCTTGGCATAAAGTAGCATTAGCAATTGTAAAATTTGCAGTTGGTTTAGAGTTTACAGAAACAGTTTTAATTACACTATCCTTACATCCATTACTACCAGTTACAACTAGTTTCACATTATAATCTCCAGCAACAGAATAAATATTTGATGCATTATTAGTCAATGCAGTATTTCCATCGCCTAAGTCCCAACTAAAACTTGAGATACTTCCTGTAGATGTATTTGAAAAAACAAAATTATTGCTACTAATACATTGTGCTATAGCATTAACAGTAAATCCTGCATTTGGTTTAGGAATAATTGTCAAATCCACGCCATTATCTGCACCAACTGTGTTAGGAGAACTAGCATTAACTCTTATTCTGTATGCATTTCCAACAGTAACAATACTAGCAGGAATGGTTGATAAAATTGTTCCAGATGTTGTACTTGTTAATGAGCCAATTACAGTTGGTGTTGCAAAACTGCCCAAGGCATCGCTTAATTCAACAGTAAACATATTCCCAGGATCAACACAATCTGTAAAAGTGTATGGAACGCTAACAACTGTTCCTGCACAAATTGGACTACCCAAAACAGAACCAGTATTCAAAGTTGGTGTACAACTTTTTAAAGCTGCAAAATTTGGAGTATTTACCTCCAAAAAGCTAGCATCATCAGTCTTAGTCAAATTGTTATTTACAGCAATTGAGTTACGCTCAAAATGTACATTTTGCGTAAAGCCAACCATATTAATCGTAAATAAAACAAATAGTAGTATTAGTCTCATTTGAAAAAATTCAATAAGTGATAAATAAGAGTAAAATGTAACCAACTATGTTAGTAAAAGGAGGAGGTTTCATTGATGGATACAGACGTATTTTCAACGAGTACTTAGGATATTGGATGTAAAAATAGAGTTATTACTGTAATTATCCAATTTTTAGTTAAAAAAATATTTATTTTGTGCTTCGCTAAAAATCAATGAATGCAATCGTGGAGAATATTTTTAAATAACAAGAACAACAAATACAAGTTAATTTCAGGAATTACTATCGTTTCAATAACCCTCATTTTATTTTCTTTGTTCTTAAACATAATTGAAAAAAGAAATGGTTTTGATGTTAACGATTGGGTTTTAAATATTATCCCAAGTTACGATTGTTCTATTCCAATTTTTAGCATCATTTGGCTTTGTGCAGTTCTGTTTACCTATAATTTATTAAAAAGGCCACACTTATTTCTCCTTTTTATTTGGAGCTATATTTTCCTTTGTCTTTCAAGATTTATCACTATAAGTTTGGTAAAGTTCAATCCTCCAAAAAATTTAATTGCACTTATTGACCCCATTACAAATACTTTCTATGGCGGCAAATTCATCACAAAGGATTTATTTTACAGTGGACACACCGCCACCATTTTTTTAATGTATTTAGTTATTGATACAAAATGGCTAAAGAATTTTTTTTTAGTAGCTACTCTTTGCGTAGGTGTTATGGTTTTGGTGCAGCACGTTCATTATACTATTGATGTTATTGCAGCACCTTTTTTTACCTATTTAGCTTACAGATTAGGTAAAATTGTTGTTTAATAATGCAATGCTTACTGTTAGAATCGCAATCGTTTACTTTAAATTAATTACTGTTTAAGCCAAGATAAATGCTGTCGGTGTAATTTTATCAAATGAAATTTTTGATTCTTTCTTTTGCTTTGCTTCTTTTATCAATAAATCTTACAGCACAACAACTTGCATTTCCAACAGCAGAGGGTGCTGGAAAATACACAAAAGGTGGACGAGGAACTGTTGCTTCACCAACAAAAATATTTTATGTTACCAATTTAAATGATGATGGACTAGTTGGCAGTTTACGTTATGCACTTGCTCAATCAGCTACTAATAGAACTGTTGTATTCTCAGTTTCAGGTACTATTCACCTTAACTCTAACCTTAGTATTAAAGCCAACACAACTATTGCTGGACAAACAGCACCTGCAGGGGGAATTTGCATTGCAGACTATCCTGTAAGTATTAGTGGCGATAACATTATTGTTAGATATATTAGGTTTAGACTTGGTGACAAAAATCAGTTAAAAACAACCCCATCAAATTGTGGTGTTCCAGTAAAACCTTTTACAGCATCTTGTATGCCTTTAAATGGTAGTGGTGGCGATGATGCTTTTGGTGGCACTGGAAGAAAAAATATCATCATAGATCATTGTACTATGAGCTGGAGTAATGATGAAGCTTGCAGTATTTATAGCGGCGATAGCACCACTATACAATGGTGTATGTTAAGTGAACCTTTGAATTATTCTTATCACTTTGAAACTGGAGATACTGATTTTGAACGCCATGGCTATGGTGGTATTTGGGGTGGTAGAGCTGCTACTTTTCATCATAATTTATTTGCACATTGTCAAGGCAGAGCTTGTAGATTTGATGGCAGTAGAAATCTTGATGGTGGAACAACTGCTGGCAAAGAAAATTGCGAGTTTAGCAACAATGTAATTTATAATTGGGGTGCATACAATGTTAATGGTGGCGAAGGTGGCAATTACAATATTCGCAATAATTATTATAAATATGGACTATCAACTTCAAACAAAAAAATGACAATAAATCCAGGAAGTGCAACTCCACTACCTTGGGGCAAGTACTTTATGTCTGGAAATTATGTTGATGGAAATCCAAGCACTTCAAGTAACAATTGGTTAGGAGCAGTAGTTTCAGGTGGAAGCCTAGCTGATACCACAACAATAAAAGTAACAACTCCTTTCCCTAATCTTGGCATTAATTTGCAGGCTGCTACAGATGCTTACAACTCAGTATTAGCAGGAGTAGGAGCCAGTTTGCCTATAAGAGATACTTTGGATGAAAGAATAGTTAATAACGTAAAAAATAGAACTGGGAAAATAATTGATGTACAAGGCAATTATCCTCACGCAACTACATATAGTTTAACTGCTACAGCTTGGCCAACTCTTGCAACAGGCAACATAAGCACAGATACAGATCAAGATGGAATGCCAAATTGGTGGGAAACTAGAAATGGCTTAAACATAAGTATTGCTACAGATAGAAATACTGTAGCACCTAATGGTTACACCAATTTAGAAAATTATATTGATAGCATTCCTGCTTGGAATAATCATGCGATTTATGAAAGTTTTACTGGCAGTAAATTAAGTAGCACACTGGCAAGATTTTATTTTAATACCAATTGGGTTAAAGATGGTTTTACCTATAGTTTATTTAGCAGCAACGACAGTTTAGGCACTTACACAAAAGTTGCTAGTGTAAATTCTAGTATGAATAATATCAACTTTACTATTGATGATAATAACTTACCTGCTTCAACAACTTATTATAAAGTTGGTTCATATAAAATTGGTGTAACACCAGATACCCTTTACACAAACATCATTAGAATTGATGGTATTGTTACTCCTGTAAAATTCACAAATTATAACTTAAAACTTGCCAACGAAAAACAAATTATTAATAGCTGGACAACAGTAACAGAAGTTAATACTTCGCATTTTAATATTCAAAGAAGCATAAATGGCAAAAACTTTGAAAGCATTGGAAAACTTGATGCTAAAGGATTTGGAGCTAGTTATTCATTTATAGATTATTTATCTAACAACTTAAATTCTACCATTTATTACAGATTAGAAGTTGTAGATTTTAATGGCACCAAAACTTACAGTGACATAAAATCAATAAGAATAAACAACACACAAACTATTAGTGTATTTCCTAATCCTGCTAAAAACAATTTTTCCATTACCCATAAAACAGCACTTAAAAATGCAACTATAAATATTGTAAACGAAGAAGGTAAAATTTGCTTGACAAAAAATATTGAGCTTGGTGCAAACACAACATTCATCAATACGTCAACACTATTAACAGGAAATTATTTTGTAGTATTTAACAATGGAAATGAAACTTCTAAAACATCATTAATTATAGCTCGTTAGTTTCTAAAAACTGATTAATAAACTTGGGGAATGAATATTGATTCATTCCCTTTTTATTTATCCAAAAATAATTTTCTACTTCAATTTGTTGATCAATATTTATATAAATAAAGTTACCTTTTATGGTTCTATGCGTTAACTTTTGCTGATAGTTTTTAGATATGGATTCTATAGAATAACCATTGCTTAAATTCAATTTTTCCTTTAACATACTTTTTACAGCATTCGTATCAAGCTGTTGTTCTTGTTGGGTTTCTGCTAAATAAAACTGAAACAAACTTTGCCAAATATCATTATCTGTTCTTTTTGTTATTAGAATTTTATTTTTATATTGAATAATAAAATAATAGAAATATCTTGTAGTTACTAATAACTTTTTTTCTTTAACAGGCAGCCTGTCAATCAAATTGTTTTTTTTTTTTTTTTACATTTTCTGTCAGCA
>JAPLER010000123.1:0-2887 GCA_026391115.1 Bacteroidota bacterium
AAATTATCATTTGCATTATTACCAGAAGTAGAGCCACTAATTGATGAACCATTATATACAATACCTGCCGATCCGACATTTGTAGAAGTAACACTTGCTGTAATGTTACAATTGCTAATAACATTACTATCTGCACTATTTGTAAGTAAAATAGCCCAGCCTTGGGTACCACCAGAAACATCAATGTTTAAACTATCTATAATAATATGATCTGCACCATTAAGTATTACTGCAACTCTATTATTGGCATCAGAAGTGGTGTAAACAAGATTTGCCCCATTTCCTTTAATAGTTAAAGTATTAATAGCAGAAGTGCCATTAATGTCTGGGATTGTAAAACGTTCTTGATATGGTGTAGCGTGTGGTACAACATTAAAAACAACTGGACCATTAATACCACATTTTATTGCATTAATAGCATCGCCAAAACTTGCAAAATTAGAGCCACCTGTTGGCAAAGCATTATCTATTGTAAAAGTTCCTGACAAGTACGATGGAGTAGTTATTAATATACTTGTTGAATACACTACAGCTCCTCCATTGCATTGAACAGCACAACGATAATAATTAGATGAAGGCTGATTGGTTGAATAGAAGATATTAGCATTTGCACTACCCACATTAGTAAAAGTTGAATTATTTGAAGATGCTTGCCATTGATAAGTTTGCCCTGCTCCAAATGAATTGCCACTTAGTTCTAGTCCAAATAAATTTGCTGGGCAAGTGGCATTTATTGTAGAAACTGCAACACCTGCATTAGGTGGATTAGTACAAGCCGATATTGAAAACTCGTAAGCACCAGGATCTGGATTATTGATATTTCTAGTATTGCCTAATACATCTGTAATAATATTTACATTTTTACCAATATCATTTACATTAACTGCAGTTGGTGTAAAATCATTAATTCCGGCAAGAAGTAATGTTACTTGTGTTAGCAATATTTAAACATCTATGTTTACCTGTACTATTGCGAGTAATAGAAATAATGTTATTACTAAAATCAACATTTGAAAAACCACTTGCTTGTACAAAACCATAAGCTGCACCACTAAAACTAGAAAACTCATCTAGAACTATTGTATTATGAAAAGCTTGTAAATAATTTGCAGAATTATTAATTCCATAAAGAGCACCATAGCCATTCATATTATAAACAATATTGTTGTTTAATTTAGTTTCTTTGGCAGTTGCACCATTTGCACCAATGTTAAAAGCATAACAAGTAGCTGTATTACTTAAAATAGCATCAAATAAATTATGAATTTTATTTTTTTCAATAAGCATATTCAAGCAAGTATTTGTTGTATTAATACCATTAATACTTGTTGCAGTATTAGACCTGCTTGGTCTGTAAATATCATTTTTGCTGATGACTAAATCATTTAATCCATTGGCAACATAAATACCAGAGTTATAAAAGTCTTGTATAGTATTATTTTGTATGATATTGCCAATATTTTCTGTATTAACACCAGAACCATACATATAAATTCCATAAGCACCACCATTAATAGTGTTTTTCTCAATTACATTATAATTAGCATTATTAGAACTTGTAGCTAAAAATTGAGAAGAGCCATTAAGCAAAATACAAATGTTATTTACTAATGATGTACTGGTATTGTTATTTATAATATTACATTTTCTAATAATATTACTATCTGATTTATTGGTAAATAATATATTCCAGTTATATGCACCAGTTAATCCATCTATGGTTAAACTATCCATAATAATATGGCTTGCATTATCAAAAGTTACAATAGCTTTATTTGTTGCTGTGCTTGCATTATAAATAAGTTTTTCGCCATTGCCATTAAATGTTACAGTGTTTACACTTGAAGCACCACCTATAAAAGGCAATTTAATTTGTTCATTATAAGGACCACTACCTGTAACAACATTAAACACAACTGGCCCATTAATACCACATTTTATAAAATCAATAGCCTCTGTAAATGTTGCAAAATTTGAGCCTCCAGTGCCAGTACCACTATTAATAGTATATATACCAGAAACACTTATAGGTGTTGTAATTTGTAATGGAGTTGAATATGATGTAAGCCCAGAACAAGTTACTGCACATCTATAATATGTACTAACTAATTGGCTGGTTTTTAATGAAGATTCTGTAGCACCAGCAATATTGGTATAACTTGTATTGTTAATAGATGATTGCCATTGATACGTTTGACCAACTCCTACACTTTGACCAGATAAATCTAATTTAAAAGGGAAACCTGCACAAGTATCGGTAGTTACAGAAACTGTGTTGCCAGCATTGGGTGGAGCTATACAAGGTTGTGCTGTATGAAATGTAATTGAGCCAGTAAACCAAGAATTTGTATATGAAGAATTAGGGTAAGAACCTGCATAACCAACTGACTGACCAGCTATTGCAGCATCGCCCAAAATTAAACTAACACTGTCTTTTGTTAAAGTGCTTGGAGAGCATAAGCCTGGTGTTAAACCTCCACTATACGCCAAACCTGTAAAAGATTCTAAAGCAAATCTGTATGTTGTATTTGCAGGTATTATAAAACTTAAATTAGAAAAAATAGTATTATAACCAGGTACTAAAGTAACAGCAACAGGTGTTTCTCCATTTATTTTTGTCCAGTTTGCAATTGATATTAAACCTGGGTCTCCAGATAAAGAAGTGGCAGAATACCATAAATTAAAACTACCAGTATTTAATGGAAAACCAGGTCCATTAGTAGCTTTAAAATCTTCAACATCAGTTAAAACAATATCATTACTGCTATTGTTTTGAATAACAAAAGTAATTGTTGTATTGCCACCTATGTAATTGGTGCCATTGTAGCCCACATTACCAGCAGCAGCAGTTGTAATTTTTGTTTGAGCAGCCAAATAAGTAATACAA
>JAPLER010000123.1:2976-3545 GCA_026391115.1 Bacteroidota bacterium
TTTTTTTCATAATAATGAAAATTTGTTTTGAAAAAATGAAATTGAAGTAAGTGATATTAAACTGTTGCAATATGCAACAAGCAAATAAAATATTTTTTAGTCAAATAACATCCAATGTCTATTATCAATTAATTGTTGTGCTCAAATAGTAAATCAACACACGCTTCTAATAAATTAACAAAAACTATTTTGCATTATTCCCGCATACACAAACAAAAAATTGACTACTTTGATGGTTGATAGGCATATTAAAATATTTTCGCCACCTCAGAAATAAGAGTATGTATAACATTAAAGTAAATTTTGAACAAAAAGGCTTAGAACCAAAAACTATTTCTAGTAATGCAATAGGCGATAGCTTATTAGAAGTTTTATTAGACAATGGAATAGAGTTACATCACAACTGTGGTGCAGTATGTGCTTGTAGCACCTGCCATTTATATGTAAATGCAGGAGAAGATTTTTTAGAAGAGCTGAGCGATAAAGAAGAAGACTTTATTGACCGTGCTGTTAATCCAAGAATCAATAGCAGATTAGGCTGTCAATGTGTGTTACAGCAGGGTAGTGGT
>JAPLER010000212.1:0-3008 GCA_026391115.1 Bacteroidota bacterium
GCAACAACCATTGCCAAACTTAGAGATTTAATGTTGCAATAAATAAAACTACCCCAAAGGGTAATACAAACTGTTGTTTAAATCAGAATTTTTACATCGTCAAATCAAGATTAAAATTCTTAACGATTAAACAAAATTTTATGAGAAAGTTATTACTTCTTTTTATGCTGATAGTTTCAGCAAAAATTTATGCACAAAGTAGTTTTTTAAACTTCGAAGCTCATCAGGCAGATAGTGGTGGCATTGCAGCCTGGTGTTTATCGGGTCACGAAACTACCTTTTTACAAGGCACTTATGCCGATTCCTCAGGTCAAAACTGTCTTCAAGGTAATACTTATGCCTATTATAACATTGGTTCCAGCGACAAACTTCTTTGGGGGTTTGATTCACTTGGTAATTATATTGATTATTATGGTGTGAGGCTTACTGGTTCAACTGGCTTTCCAAACTTTACAAATGCACTACAAGTAAGAAATATTCCTTTCAATAAAGTAAAAATATATTTTGATAAAATAACACTTGGAAATGACCAAGAAGGCAATGATTGGTTTGCATCAAGAGGAACAGAGAGTAGATTTTATAGAGATCAACATAATGCACACTACTATATTGCTGTTGATGGTCACTATTTTGCTTCAGGTAAAATGCCCACTACACAAATGATGATTGATTATGTAAATAGTGGTAATTGTAAAGATGATATCATAAAAGCAAAATCTATTTATACAAATGTTGATAGTGGTTTTATGTATAATGATACTTTGGGTAGGGCTTTATGTATCGCTTTTTTGGCAGATGTTGGCAACAGAGGAATTGCTTTTGATTTTGCAACGCTAACTACTGCAATACACAATCAATATAAAGTTATTGGATGGAATCGAAATCAAGATTGTAACCCTTTTTACAACCCAGCTTTATATCCTATAATGGATAATATTGCCTGGGGAGCTGTTTATGAATGTAATAATGGTAAAATATTACTAAGCGATTATCCATTGGATAACTCATTAGATAGTATTGCATTTCCTGCAAATAATCAAGCTCAGTGCAATTTTTCAGCACAAAACACACAATGCACCAACTCTGGCAATTGGGTTCACGTTAGAGATAATGATGACAGGGTAGCATCATTCTTAGATGATCAAAATCTTGGTTGGGTAAATGTATCTTATCAGAGTTCGCCTAGAAATCCTGCTAACTTTGAAAATCCAAACATTGCCAACAATAGAGAATATTTAGGAAGAAAATTCTATATAGCATCACAAACAAATCCAGTTGCACCAGTTAGAGTAAGACTATACTTTCTTAGAAGAGAATTAAACTATTTAATTGGTCATAATGGAAATCAAGTAACAGATCCTAGGTATCTATCTGATTTAGCTGTAACAAGAGTTTGTGGCAATCAAGGCTGTGGAATTCTTTTAGCCGAAGATTATGGTCAGTTTATTCCTGTTATTGAGTCTGGTACTTTTGGAGATGGATACTATGTAGACATTTTAACCAATACTTTTGGGCAGTTTATTATACACAACGGCAATACAGGCATATTTCCACCAGCCCCAGCCCCAATAGGTGGTTTATTAAGCTGTAGTATTGGAAACAGAACTGCACTTGGTGCAAACAATGGTTTTACTACAGTATGGACCAGTACCAACCCTGCCGTAGCAACAGTTGCATTAATGGGTGCTCTTGTAAACAGAGCTAATGTTACTTCTGTAAGTAATGGAACTACAAACATATATTACGAAAGAATTTCATTTCCTAATTCAACAGCTTGCAAAGTATCATCATTGCCTGTAACATATACTGTAGATAAAGTAACTGTACCTGCCATAGCAGGAGCAGCAGGGGTGTGTATTGGTGCTACAGTGCAACTTAGTAATGTTATGCCAGCAGGGGGGTGGAGTAGTATTGCTGGACGAGCAGTTGTAAATGCCAATGGTTTGGTTACTGGTCAGGTAGCAGGTAATGCAACTATAAGATATACTATTACAAATGCCAATGGATGCACTGGATTTGCCGACAAAAATGTTACTGTTTTTGCACAACCTCCAGTACCAACTATTAAATATGCACCTGGTACTTCAAGTCCACAAGCAGTTGGTGCAGGATTAAACTTATGCTTAAACAGAACTTTTGACGTAAGTGGTTCGCCAGCAGGAGGAATATTTATGTCTTCTAACCCTGCACTATTATCTGCAATTCCTAATATTGGTTTAAATAATAATACCTACACATTAAGAACACTTGGACTAGGCAATGTAAATATAACCTATAGATATACACTTATTAATGGATGTAGCAATTCAAGAGTTATAAATGCTACTATTGTTAACTGCCCATTGTTTAAAGGTATTAAAGCAAGCGATGCAATGGGCAACACTCCACATTATGTAATATATCCTAATCCTGCACGCAATATTGTAAATATTAAAATAGACTATCTTGATGGTAGTGGCAATATTGTAATAACAGATATTTTGGGCAAACCAGTAAAACAACAAACATTAAGCCTTGGAACAAATAGTATAGATGTTTCGGGTTTATCAAAAGGCGTTTATCTGGCAAGCATTATTACCGAGCAAGGTAAACAAACAGAAAAATTGATTATACAGTAATCAAATACCGAGGGTTAAAAAGAGGTGCTGTAAGCACCTCTTTTTATTTATAGTACTTAAAGCGATTAAAATTTTGAGAAAAAGGGGGTTAGCTTTAGCGTAAACAGGTACAGGGGAAAAGGAAAAAAGTTAACCTTTTTGTAAAATAAGATAACCAGAAACTGAAAAAGTTATAGCGGAAAAGAGAAAAGGGAAAGCTGAAATATTTTCCATTAGAAAGGAAAAGAAAAAAGAATAGGTTTTGAAGTGTATGATATTCAAAAAATCAAATCTCATTTGCCTGTATAAACGTAAAGAAAAACTAGTGCATTCTTAGCTATCCCCTCAATCACTTATTTTCGCCAAGTTCCATTAGCAATGAAAGAAAAATTACAGCAGCTTACAACACAG
>JAPLER010000212.1:3041-8677 GCA_026391115.1 Bacteroidota bacterium
GCGAATTATTTACAGATGATACGATGCGTATTTTATATGCAACAGATGCCAGTGCATATAGAGAAATGCCATTGGCTGTGTGCATTCCTAAAACCAAAGACGATTTAAAAACACTGATACAATTTGCTGCTGCAAACCATACTTCACTCATTCCACGTACTGCTGGAACATCGCTTGCTGGACAGGTTGTAGGCAATGGTATTGTGGTAGATGTGTCTAAACATTTTAATAAAATACTAGAGCTAAACGAAAAAGAAAACTGGGTAATTGTTGAGCCTGGTGTGGTAAGAGATGAACTGAATCTATTTTTAAAACCACATCATCTTTTTTATGGTCCCGAAACATCAACTGCCAACAGGGCTATGATTGGAGGAATGATTGGGAACAACTCCTGCGGATCTAATTCTATTTTATATAAAAGTACCCGAGAACATTTATTAGAGGTTACCGCACTGTTGTCAGACGGGACTGAAGTGGTTTTTGGCGATATCACTACCGAGCAGTTTCATGTGAAATGCGAATTGCCCACATTGGAAGGAAATATTTACCGACATATCCGTCAATTACTCAGCTCTCCGGCGGTTCGCGATGAATAGAGCGTAGAAACACAGGTTATGCTTTGGATATGCTGATGAATGCTAATCCTTTTATTGCAGGCAAGGAAGATTTTAACTTTTGTAAATTGATTGCTGGTAGCGAGGGGACACTTTGTTTTATTACTAAAATAAAACTCAATTTGGTTGCTGCTCCGCCCAAAAATATTGGCTTATTATGTGTACATTTTAATAGCATTGATGAAGCATTGCGTGCCAATATTATTGCTATGCAATTTCACCCAAGTGCCAGTGAATTGATAGATCATTATATATTGGAATGTACCAAAGAAAATGCAGAGCAAAGTAAAAACAGATTCTTTGTAAAGGGTGACCCACAAGCTATTTTGGTAATTGAAATTGCAAAAGATACTAAGGAGGAAGTAGAACAAATTGCTACAGCAATAGAAGCAGCAATGTTGGCTGCTGGTTATGGGTATCATTTTCCATTATTGTTCAATGAAGACAGTAAAAAGATATGGACTTTGCGTAAAGCCGGTTTGGGTTTGTTAAGCAATTTACCAGGCGATGAAAAAGCTGTTGCAGTTATTGAAGACACAGCAGTGGATATAAATGATTTACCCAATTATATAAAAGAGTTTAATGAAATATTAGACAAGCATAATATGAATGCTGTGCATTATGCACACGCTGGTAGTGGCGAGTTGCATTTGCGTCCTATCATTAATTTAAAAACAGCAGAAGGCAATAAACAGTTTAGAATTATTGCAGAAGAAATAGCCACACTTGTAAAAAAATATAATGGTAGTTTAAGTGGTGAGCATGGAGATGGCAGATTGCGTGGTGAATTTATTGAGCAAATGGTAGGTGCAAAAAACTATCAGTTGTTTAAACAAATTAAAACAACATTTGACCCACATCATATTTTTAATCCTAACAAAATTGTTGATACACCTAGTATGAACAGTTTTTTAAGATATACGCCCAACCAACAAACACCAACGTTTAATACCATTTTTAGATACCATAATCAAGATGTGTTGCAACACGCTGAACAATGTAATGGTAGTGGCGATTGCAGGAAATCTTATTTAAGTGGTGGTACTATGTGCCCAAGCTATATGGCAACAAAAAATGAGAAAGATACCACAAGAGCAAGAGCCAATATTCTAAGAGAATTTTTAACGAATAGTAACAATGTAAATAGGTTTAATCATAAAGAAATTTATGATGTAATGGATTTGTGTCTGAGTTGTAAAGCCTGTAAAAGTGAATGCCCAAGTAATGTTGACGTAGCTAAGTTGAAAGCAGAGTTTTTGCAGCAATATTATGATGAAAATGGCGTGCCTTTTAGAAGCAAGTTGATTGCTAATTTTTCTAAGAGTGCCAAGTTGGGCAGCCTGTTTCCTGCTGCATATAATCTTGCTGTTACTTCACCTGTAATAAGTAGTGTAATAAAGAAACTGAGTGGGTTTGCAGTAAAACGTAGTATGCCAAAAATGTATAAGACAACTTTAGAGAAATGGGCAAAAAAGTCCTTAGGTAAAAGTCTTTTGTATTTAGCTGAACACAATATTCAAAACCCAAAGACCAAAAGCCAAAGACTAAAGACTGTTTATCTGTTTAACGATGAATTTACCAATTACAACGATACTGAAATAGGAATAAAAGCCATACAACTTTTAGAAAAATTAGGCTACAATGTTGTTATTCCAAAACATATAGAAAGTGGTAGGGCTTGGTTAAGTAAAGGATTGATAAGAAAAGCAAAAGAGATTGCTAATACCAATATTGCTTTATTAAAAGATGTAATAAATAGTGAAAATGTATTGATAGGTGTTGAACCTAGTGCTATACTTACATTTAGAGATGAGTATATTGACCTTGCTACTGATGAACATTTTGAAGCAGCAAAATCACTTGCCAAAAATGTGTTTCTTATAGATGAATTTATTGCTAATGAAATTGCCAAAGGCAATATCAAAGAAGAACAATTTACAAGCAATACTTTGCACATAAAGCTTCACGGACATTGTCAGCAAAAATCTTTAAGTAGTGCCAACTATTCTAAAGCTATTTTATCATTACCCAAAAACTATAGTGTAGATATTATACCAAGTGGTTGCTGTGGTATGGCTGGTAGTTTTGGTTATGAAAAAGAACATTATGATTTGTCAATGCAAATAGGAGAGTTGGTATTGTTTCCAACAGTAAGGCAACAACCTGAAACTATTGCTATTGCTGCACCTGGCACTAGTTGCAGGCATCAGATAAAAGATGGAACAAAAAGGGTAGCAAAACATCCTATTGAAATTTTGTATGAGGCTTTGGTGTAAAAACCTCATACAAAAAATACATTACTTTTAATTTATTAAATAGACTATTCAACCAAGCCACTTGCTTTGCCCAATTTATTTAACTTGAATTTAAAGCTTAGCATAAAATATTGACCTATGATATTGCTTCGTTGTTCGGCAAAACTGTTTTGCTGACTTTGCTGAAAAATGGAAATATTTCTATCTAATATATCAAAAGCTCTTAATGTTAAAATACCTCTTTTGTGTTTTAAAAATGTTTTTGAAATTTCGGCACTAAGCAAAGGAATGGTTAGTTTACTGGAAAAATTTTCGGCATTGTAATGGCTTAATTCATACTTGGTATTGAAGTATAAACTCTCTGTTATTTTATAACCCAAAGTTGCATTGGCAGTGTAAGTATATGTTGTGTTATTGGCTCTTGCATCTAAAGAATAAGTTGATTTAGAATATTGCATACTGCCACCCACCACAACTTCTATTTTGTCTGCATTTCTATTGCTAAAATTTAATCTTAGTTGATGCGTAATGGTTTTATTCTCATTCATCACTTCATTAATAGGTACTTCATTTTGTCCTAAACTATTTATTAAATCTGCATTTACATTTATGTTCAAAGGCTTAATAGGAAAACTAGCCCCTATATTCAATGAAGCATTAGCAGCATAAGGTGTATTTACATACTGCCATTTTTGGTTTAAGTTGGTGAAAATTGTTTTGCCGTAAGCAATTTTATTTTTTGTGTAATTTAATGTTGTTGATACATTAAAAAATGAAAAACTAAACTGGCTAAACTTGTTATAGTTCATTCTAAAAGTATGTGTAAAATCTGGCTCCAAATTAATGTTACCATTACGTGTAAGGGTTGGAGAACTTATATCACTTGTTGGCAATAACTCATTAGCATTTGGTGTTTTAATTTTTGTTTCATAAATCAGGTTAAATGATTTGCCATCTTTATTGGTTGTATAGTTTACAAATGGTAATAAATAGTTATAAGACTTTGTATATTTTTCTACGTTATTTACTGTTGGTATTAAGCTAAATAAATTGCTTCGGACTCCAATATTCCAGTTGTATTTTTTAAAACTTTTAAGTAATGATAATGTGATATTTCCACCCCAAATTTTATTACTTATAGTTGGGCTAAGTGTATCAACAATATCTATTTTATTTAAAGTTAATCCTTGTAATTGTTCAAATTTTTCGTTGCTTGTATATATGTCACCACCAGCTTTAATGTATAAACCATAACCCATTTTGTACATTGTATTTATGTCAAACTGATTGCTAAATTCAGTGGCTACTCTATTTTGCATTTGAGTGTTTTTTGCCAAGTTTGGGTTGCCTATATATTCTATGATATTATTCCAATTATTGTTGGTATTAGTTTTAATAAACTCCCCACTGGCATTGAATCTTACATACTTCCATTTCCCTTTTAACTTTGTTGTATGACTAATAGTTGTGCCAATATTAAAACTATTATTATTGCCATTGCTGCTGTTAATTGCTTCATTAACTGCATTCTTATTTATACTTGCAACGCCACTTGAATTTGAAACAAAACTTCCATCTTTTAAAATACTTTTTAGCGAAACATTAAGTTGGTGCATACTATCAATATTGTTTCTCCATTTGCCAAAAAATCTATGCGAGTTTGCCTTGGCATCTCTAGTGGATAAACCTGTATTATCAAAGCTTCCTGTAGGTAAAAAATTTTGAGAAAAACTATTATTGATTTGATACCTATTAGATAAACTTCCAAGGTAATTTATATTAAAAATATTGTTCTTCCTTTTTTCAAAAGAATAGTTTGCTCCCATTGCAGTACTAAGAATATTGCCTGGCTGTGGTTGACCTACATCTATAGGTTCATCTTGTGAAATTTCGAAGCTAGAGTTACCATTTAATAACCCAGTAATACCACCATTAAAATTCAAATAGTCTTTAAACGAAAAACCAAATTTGTTGATGTTGTTGTGTAAACCAAGTAAAGCAATTTGTTCTTTTTTATTAAACTTAAATCCTTTCAAACTTGCTTCATACTTGCTTTGTGTGCCACCACCAGCCATTACATCTCCAAAGTATCCTTGTTTTTTGCTATTTTTTAAAAGTAAATTAATGGTCATATCTTTTTCACCTTCATCAATGCCTGTAAATAGTGCATTATCATTTTTGCCTTCATAGGTTTGTACCTTACTAATTGCATTTGCTGGTAAATTTTTGGTAGCAATTAATGGGTCATCACCAAAAAATTCTTTTCCATCAACTAACACCCTCTTAACATCTTTACCCATCGCTTTTATTTTGCCATTGGCATCTACTTGTATGCCAGGCAATTTTTTCAATAAATCTTCTACTACAGCATCAGGCTTTGTTTTAAAACTACCAGCATTATATTCAAGTGTATCTCCCTTAAGTTTTATTGGCACTTTATCTGAGCTAATTTCTACATTAGGTAAAAGTTTTGCAGTATTGTTTTGCAAGGAAAAATGTTGAGTTATTGGTGCTGAATTTTTAGTAATAATTAATGGCTTATACTCAGTAAAATATCCAACAAAAGATACTTGCAAAAGATAAGTTCCTTCTTTGGCCTCTTTTATTTCATAGTATCCATTTTTATCACTTACAGCAAAAGATTCAAATGTCGAATCAGTTTTATTTAACAATGAAACTGTAGCAAATGCTAGTGCATTATTAGTACTATCTTTTACTACACCACTTATTTTTACTTGAGCAATAGATGTCAAAGCAAGTAGAATAC
>JAPLER010000214.1 GCA_026391115.1 Bacteroidota bacterium
ACATATACACCCTGGTTAAAAGCTTTGGGTGTTAGTGATGTATATTTAGCTACGCTTGGTTTTAATCATAAACTTAGTGATGGACAAGGTGCAATTGGCGGTGGTATCAGATATTTCAGCTTAGGTACAATTCAATTTACTGATGCTAATGCTGTTTTACAAAATACTTTTAGACCAAGGGAAATGGCTTTTGTTTTTGGTTATGCTCGTAAACTTTCAGACAGATTATCTCTGGGTGTTGCATTAAGATATATCAATTCAAATTTAACTGGAGATTATTCACAAGGAGGTACAACTTATAAAGCTGGCAATGCTATTGCTGGTGATATTAGTTTATACTACGATGGAGTTACTGAAAAAAATGGAGCTGGTTTTGCTTGGGGTTTTGCTTTAAGTAATTTAGGTTCTAAAATTGGTTACACAAATGATAATACCAATAAAGATTATATCCCTGCAAATTTAGGTTTTGGGTTTAATTATACTTATCCAATTGATGAAGCTAATAAAATGAATTTTGCTTTTGATATTAATAAATTATTAGTTCCAGCACCGCCTACAAGAACAGACCCTAATACCTTTACTACTGAAGATTCTCTTAATTTAGTTGCCTATAGAAGTCAAAGTGTGATTAGTAGTTGGGGTAAATCATTTAGTGATGGTGGTGGTTTTGTAAAATCATTACAAATTTCTTTGGGTGCTGAGTATTGTTATAATGACCAATTTTTTGTACGTGCAGGATATTTTAGTGAAACAACAATTGAAGGTGGTAGAAAATATTTTACTGCTGGTGCAGGTATTCAATACAATGTAATGAATTTTAATTTTTCATATTTAATTCCTTCTGGTTCTACAGCAGGTTCTGGCACAAGTCCTTTAGCTAATACCATTCGTTTTGGTATTACTTTCGACTTAGATCCAGAAGAAAGTAATTAACCCTAGTTTATTCATTTTCAAGTTTGCTGCTTTTGCTTTACCAAAATAGTTTTAGTGTATGCTTGTAAAAACCTTTGGCAGTGCCGTTTATGGTGTAGATGCAATTACTATCACTGTTGAAGTAAATGTAAGTGGTGGTGATTTGAAATATTTTATTGTAGGGTTACCTGATAACGCTGTTAAAGAAAGTTTACAACGAATTGAAAGTGCAATAAAGACCAACAAACTTTCAATGCCACGAACAAAGTTGGTTGTTAATATGGCTCCTGCCGATATTAAAAAAAGTGGTAGTGCTTTTGATTTACCCATAGCTATAGGAGTTTTAGGTGCAAGCGATCAACTAGATAATGTTGATACTTTGAAAGATTACGTAATGATGGGAGAGTTAAGCCTTGATGGAACTATTCAATCTATCAAAGGTGCTTTACCCATTGCAATACAAGCACGTAAGGAAGGTTATAAAGGTTTAATTGTACCACAAGAAAATGCACGTGAGGCTGCAATGGTAAACAACTTAAATGTATATGGTGTAAAGCATATTAATGAAGTTGTGGAATTCTTTAAAAATGAAAATTCATTAAAGCCAGTAGTTGTAAATACAAGAGATGAATTCTTTAATAATCAATATGAATTTGATTTTGATTTCAACGATGTTAAAGGACAAGAGAATATAAAACGAGCATTAGAAATTGCAGCTGCTGGTGGTCACAATGCCATTTTAATAGGGCCGCCAGGTGCTGGGAAAACTATGCTAGCAAAGCGTTTGCCCACTATCCTTCCACCGTTAAGTTTATTAGAAGCTTTAGAAACTACAAAAATCCATAGTGTTGCAGGCAAGCTACCTACTGATGCTTCATTAATTTCAAAACGACCATTTCGAAGTCCACATCATACAGTAAGCGATGCTGCATTAGTTGGTGGTGGTGGTATTCCACAGCCTGGTGAAATTTCACTGGCACATAATGGGGTGCTATTTTTAGATGAATTGCCCGAGTTTAAACGTACTGTTTTAGAAGTAATGAGGCAACCAATGGAAGAGAGAAAAGTTACTATATCAAGAGCTAAGGTTGCTTTAGACTTTCCAGCCAACTTTATGCTAATTGCTTCTATGAATCCTTGCCCTTGTGGCTTTTTTAATCATCCTGAAAAAGAATGTACCTGCCCAGCTGGAACAGTTCAGAAATATTTAAACAAAATATCAGGTCCATTATTGGATAGAATTGATTTGCACGTAGAAGTTACACCTGTAGCATTTAATGAATTAAGCAATGTAAAACAAGGCGAAAATTCAAGTCAAATAAGAGATAGAGTTATTAAAGCAAGAGACATTCAAACGCAACGCTACAAAGACTTTGCAGGAATATATGCCAATGCACAAATGAGTAGTAAACAACTTAGAGAAATTTGTTTAATAGATAAAGTAGGCGAAGCATTACTTAAAAAAGCAATGGAAAGATTAAATCTTTCTGCACGTGCTTATGATAGAATTTTAAAAGTAAGCAGAACCATTGCAGACCTTGCTGCAAGCGAAAATATAAAAGCCGAACACCTTGCAGAAGCAATACAATATAGAAGTTTGGATAGAGAGGGTTGGGCTGGATAAAATTTAGTTTAAAAAAGACATTTATATTACAAATTAAAATACCTTTCCAAACGATTTTTTTATACCCCCAAAAACGATTGTTATGGAAGTTAAACGCCTCTTTGATGCAATAGATTTTCAGTTAAATAAATTTGGCAATAAACCTGATGTACTTGCAGCAAAAATTAATGGAGAATGGAAAGGCAATAGTGCAACACAAATACAAGACACAGCCAATAAATTAAGTGCAGCCCTTGTGCAACTAGGTGTTGGTGGAAATGACTACACAGCAGAAAGTGCAGATAAAATTGCCATCATTAGTAACAACAGACCTGAATGGGTGATTACAGATATTGCTGTGCAGCAAACTGGTGCAATACTTGTTCCTCTTTATCCTACAACAAATCCTTTAGAAGTTGATTTTATTTTAAATGACTGTCAAGCTAAATATATTTTTGTTAGCGATGCTGAAATGTATAATAAAATCAAGGCTTTGCAGCCCAATATTTTATCACTAAAAAATATTTATAGTTTCGATAAAATTGAAGGCTGTAATCATTATACAGAACTTATAAATGTTGCAACTGAAACATCTTTACAAAAGGTTGAAGCAATAAAAAAAGGTATTCCTGTTTCGCATCTTGCAACTATTATTTATACAAGTGGCACAACAGGTACGCCAAAAGGTGTGATGCTTAGCCATAGCAATATTTACACTTGTATAATGTATAGTAAACAAAGCTTTCCTTTTGAAGACAGACCTGAAGTAAGAGCTTTAAGTTTTTTACCCTTAAACCATATTTTCGAAAAAGTAATTACTTACATTTATTTGTATAGTGGCATTAGTATATATTATGCTGAAAGCCTTGATACTATTGGCGATAACATACGCGAAGTAAAACCGTTTGGCTTTAGTTGTGTGCCTCGTTTACTTGAAAAAGTGTATGAGAAAATTATGGCAAAAGGTGCTGAATTAACAGGTATAAAACGTAAACTTTTTTATTGGGCAGTTGGCTTGGGCGAGAAATATGATAATAATATTAGTGGTGGATTTTGGTATAATCTTCAACTAAAAATTGCTAATAAAATTATATTTAAAAAATGGAGAGAAGCACTTGGAGGAAGTGTAGAGTTTATTGTAACTGGTGGAGCAGCGTGCCCTGTTCATTTACTTAGAATATTTAATGCTGCTGGTGTTGCTGTATATGAAGGCTATGGACCAACTGAAAACAGCCCTGTAATAAGTGTTAATAGAAAAGGAAGAAATGGAATGAAGTTTGGAACTGTAGGCCCACCAATTGACAACATAGAAGTTAAGTTGGCTGAAGATGGAGAGATTATTGTACGTGGCACAACGGTAATGGAAGGCTATTACAAACGCCCTGATTTAACTGCAGAAACTATAATTAATGGCTGGCTACATACTGGTGATATAGGTACTTGGGTTGATAATAAATTTTTAAAAATAACAGATAGAAAAAAAGAGTTATTTAAAACTAGTGGTGGAAAATATGTTGCACCACAACCTATAGAAAATAAGTGTAAAGAAAGTGATTTTATAGAACAAATTGTAGTAGTAGGTAATGATAAAAAATTTGTTGGAGCATTGATAGTTCCATCATTTGTTGAATTAAAAAAATGGATGGACCAACAAGGCGACAAAGGAATGGAAACAGAATGGAAAGCACTTACAAGGTTTAAAGGTGATTCCACTCATTGGAAGACTTCTGCTGATTAATTAACGTTTTACATCAATCAATTTTAATTTTATACAACATGAAATACAGCAGTCTTTTATTTATTGCAATGGCAATATCAACTATAGTGTTTGCACAGAATAATAATGCTGTACAAACTAAACCAAAGAAAACAACCGCCGTTTCAAAACCTAATATCATTTATATCCTTGCAGATGATTTAGGTATTGGTGATGTTAGTGCTTATGGTTCGGATAGTAATCACACACCAGTAATTGATAAGTTGGCAAAAGAAGGTATCAGGTTTCAACACTGTTACACAGCTCCGCTATGTGGACCATCAAGAGCGTTGATTCTTACTGGGCGTTATGCATTTAGAACAGGAGCAGTCAATCAAGACATGTGTGCTAATATAAAGCCTTCGGAAGAAGTGATGATGCCAACTGTTTTAAAATCGGCTGGATATGTAAGTGCAATGATTGGTAAGTGGGGGCAATTGCCTTTGAATCCTTCCGATTTTGGATTTGATGATTATATCCGATTTAAAGGAAGTGGCGTGTATTGGAATAAAG
>JAPLER010000105.1:0-3511 GCA_026391115.1 Bacteroidota bacterium
GCAAAAAGGAGAAATCACAAAAATAAAAAATGATTCATTTCAAGTTATTCCTACAGCTATTGTTTATCATCCATCTAGTATAGATACTATTAGATTTTTGAAAGTAAGCTATAGCATAAAAGACATATATGCTTTTCCTAAAGAAGGTGTACATATAGATTGGATGGGTGACAAATTTGATATTGCTGATGCGGATGATAACTATGGCACTTTTATAAAAGATGGTTCAATTTTTAAATTAGGTGCTGCTGGTTATGCAGTTTTAAATATTACCAATTCGTTTATACAAGATGGAGCTTTAAGTAATACTGATAAGAAAAATTTAACTACAGCTGCAGGTGTTTTTGCATTTGGTATGTTGTTAAAATGTCTGCATAAACAAACCATAAAATTGGGTAAAAAATATCATTTACAAACTATAAAACTTACAAAATAATTTTTTATAAAAGTATGCCTTGCAAGAAAAAGTAAGCAGCAGAAAAATATATCAATAAGCCAGTAACATCAACCAATGTAGCCACAAATGGAGCAGATGAAACGGCAGGGTCGGCACCTAAACGTTTTAATAATAATGGCAACATACTGCCACTTAAAGTTCCCCAAAGCACCACACCAACAAGTGAAAAGCCCACAGCCAAACCTATTCTTACGAAATGCTCTCCATAAATATCAGGAACAATACTGTGCCATACAATAACTCTTATAAATCCAATAATTCCTAAAACTGCACCTAACATTAAACCACTTAAAATTTCTCTACGCAATACACGCCACCAATGTGATATTGTTATTTCTCCAACTGCCATTGCTTGAATAATTAATGTACTAGCTTGACTACCACTATTACCACCACTACTTATAATTAAGGGTACAAATAAGGCTAATACAACTGCTTTTTGAATTTCGTGTTCAAAATGTTGCATTACACTAGCAGTCAATAATTCGCCTAAAAACAGCACCACAAGCCAACCTATTCTTTTTTTAAAAAGACTTAATAAAGGTGTGTCTAAATAAGGCTCACTCAATGCTTCTGTACCACCCATTTTTTGCATATCCTCGCTAAATTCTTCATTAGCTACCCACAACATATCATCAATAGTAACAATACCCAATAACTTGTTGTTATCATCTGTTACAGGCAATGCTACTCTGTTGTTCATTTTAAAAACGTTGTTAGCATGTTCTTGATCATCATTAACATTTAGTGCCACAACACGTTCATCCATTAAATCTGCAACAGTTTTATCTGGTGTAGCCAGAATAAAATCTCTAATTCTAATGTCATCAAGCAATTCACCAAACTCATCAATTACGTATATTACATCAGTAGTTTCGCTGTGTTTACCAAATTTTCTAATAGTTTCATAAACCTCAGCAACTGTGTTATGTGCATATACATATACATAATCTGGTGTCATTAATCTACCCACACTATCTTCTGGATAACCCAGCATTGCTAGTGTAATTTTCCTTTCCTCTGGGTTAAGTAGTTTAATCAAATCTCTAATGGCAGCATTGGGTAGTTCTTCTAAAAAATCTGTTCTATCATCCGCAGGTAATTCATTCAATAACTCTGCTGTTTTATTAGATGGAAGCTCTTTTATTATTAGTTTTTGAACAGATAAATCCAGTATTTTAAATACTTTTGAAGCCCTATGAATACTCATATTGGCAATAATTGGAGCTTCGTAGCCACTATTATTATTTACTAAATCTGCAACATCGCTGATATTTTGTTCATTCAAAAAATCAGCAATAACCAATTGATTTTGCTGTGTAATAACTTCTTCAAATTGATGTTGCAAACTTGGTGATTCTAATTCCAAACTCATAGTGCAGCGAAGTTATTGTTCCAACAATAGAATTGGCTTAAATTGCTAGTAAAACTATTTTTTAGTAACAATAATTTAATACTTGCTCATAAAACGCAATCTTATACATTTGCAAACTAACAATTGTTAGTAAAAAATATATGAATTTTCAACAATCAGAATTAACAGAACAAGTAGCACAAACAGCTAGAGACTTTGCTCAACAATACATTAAACCACATTTAATGGAGTGGGATGAAAGTCAAGAATTTCCTGTACACATTTTTAAAGAATTGGGTAAAATGGGAATGATGGGCGTTTTAGTTCCAGAAGAATATGGAGGAACTGGTTTAAGTTATTTTGAGTATAATGCTATTATACAAGAAATAGCTCAAGTGTGTGGTAGTATTGGTTTAAGTGTAGCTGCACATAATAGTTTATGTACCAATCATATTTTAACTTTTGGTAATGAAGAACAAAAGAAAAAGTATTTACCAAAACTTGCAACTGCGGAGCATATTGGTGCTTGGGGCTTAACTGAACCCAATACTGGTAGTGATGCTGGCAATATGAAAACTGTTGCTGTTCGTGATGGTAATGATTGGATTTTAAATGGTACAAAAAGTTGGATTACACATGGCAAAAGTGGAGACATTGCAGTTGTTGTTACTAGAACTGGCGAACCTCGTGCAAAAAATAATTCTACTTGTTTTATTGTAGAAAGAGGAACACCTGGTTTTTCAGCAGGTAAAAAAGAAAATAAATTAGGAATGCGTGCCAGCGAAACTTGTGAAATGATTTTTGATAATTGTAGAATTAGTGATGCCCAAAGACTTGGAGAAGTGGGAGATGGTTTTAAACAAGCTATGAAAATATTAGATGGAGGAAGAATTTCTATAGCTGCTTTAAGTGTGGGTATTGCAAAAGGTGCTTATAAAGCTGCATTACAATACTCAAAAGAGCGTTATCAGTTTGACCAACCCATTTGTGATTTTCAAGGTATAAGCTTTAAGTTGGCAGATATGGCAACAGAAATTGAAGCTGCAGATTTATTAATTGCACAAACTTGTTATCAAAAATCTGTTGGAGAAAAAGTAACCCTTACAGGTGCTATGGCAAAATATTATAGTAGTGAAGTTGCAGTTAAAGTAAGTACTGATGCAGTGCAAATATTTGGTGGATACGGCTATACAAAAGATTTTCCTGTAGAAAAATTTTATAGAGATAGCAAACTTTGCACTATTGGTGAGGGTACAAGTGAAATTCAAAAACTTGTTATTGCTAGAGAAATATTAGGATAAAGTAAATATATTTCAATAAATAAAAATAGGCTTCAATATTGAAGCCTATTTTTATTTATATGTCTATAGCATTTAGAATTAACTTCCTAGTTTGTGAAACAATTCTTTAACTTGATAATCCCATAATTGAGAGGCATCCTTTATTTCACCTTTTTCTGCAAAATCATTTATCACCAAAATAGTTTGGTTGGATATTTCTGTTTTCTCAATTCTAAATTCAAAATATTCACCTTTTTCGCTACTTAACCAATGATATTTAATGAAATGTTCTTCTTCTTCATCAAGTATTTTTGCTTTTTCAGGAGCACCATTTCCCCAAGTGAAATTCATTATTCCCTCCCACTCATCTACTTTGTCTGCAAACCATTCTTGTAAACCTACTGGAGAACTTAAAAATCC
>JAPLER010000105.1:3533-7066 GCA_026391115.1 Bacteroidota bacterium
TGTAAACCTACTGGAGAACTTAAAAATCCCCATAAAATCGCTGGAGAACATCTTACTGGAAACTCAAGCGTATATAATTGTTTTTTACTCATCGTCTATCCTTTCTCTTTTTTATCATTGCAATAATAGGCATTAAAAAATACTAGCCAAATGTTTTTTTATAAGCGACCATTTTTACTAGTTATAACGTTTAATCTTTTTGCTATTCCAAAAATCTCTGTAGCTTACTGTTAAACCAAATTGTGTAAAATTTTCTTTAATCAAACCCATATTGGTTGTGCCTTTACTACCAATTTCCAAAGCCCCTTGCAAAGTTAAGTTACCAGAAACTTGCACACCTGCACCCATAGTAAAAGCATATTCTTTTATTTTTTCGCCATAGATATTTAAGTAACTATTGTTGTTATAAAATCCAAGTTGGAAAAAATGCTCTTTCTTTTTATCTGTTAATTGTTTAGGAAAGTAATGGTAGTTTATTCCAAATCCAATTCTATCGCTATTTTTTAAACTATAGTTTAAGCCATTAATATTTAAACTACTCCAGTCTTGGTGTGTGTAATCAAATACAAATGAATATGTATTTTTAAAATGTATTGCTACACCAGTAGTAAACATTACAGGCAAAGTGAAATAGTTATCAACTTTTTCTTCATCACTTTTTAAAATAGTAGTGCCATCTGTAATTTTAATTCTACTGTTTGCACTCATATTAGTTTTTAAAGACCCTGTTGCACCAATTGCATAATTCCAGTTTTTGTTAATCGTATCTTTATAAATTATTCCCCCTTTTAGCATTAATTTAGAAATAAATATACTTTTCTCATTTGCCAAAACACTGTCAGTTATTGCACTATAAATAATTTCCCTGTCTTTAAAATTTCCAAAAAGTAATGATGATTGCATACCAATGCTTAACTTTTTACTCAACAAAACACTATTTGATAAATAAATTAGATTGGTGCTACCATTACCATCGTAGGCAGATGTAATAGTTTCGTTACTACCTTGTACACGTCTAACACCAGTAAATGAATAATTAGATGTACTGTAAGGTAATAAGCCAAAACTCAATCCCCATTTGGGTTTGGGCTTTATGGTAAATGTTAATTTTTTAAATTGTACGTCGTTACTTTGATTATTCGTTGAGCTTTTAATTGCATCGCCACTATAGTTTACGTTTCTATATCTTGTAGCAACATCTATATAAAACGTGTTGTGATAGTAAGAGTAATTTTGCAAGAATGAAAGAGAAGCTGGATTAATCAATAGTACGCTTTTATCGCTTATTAAAGCTACACCTGCATAACCCAAACCTGATGTTTTGTCAAAATAGCTTTTCTCAATATCGCCAATACCAATAAGTGAATAAGGCGAGGCTGTGTTTTGTGCAAAATCATAAATGCTACACAAACTAAATATTATTATCAAATAAACTTTCTTCATTGCCTTTTCTTATTTTACTGTAGCGTAATAAATTTGTAATTGAATGTTTCCTAATGCATTGGTATTATCGCCAATTGCAACACGAGCAAATTGCTGTTGAAAATTTGGAGATGGGGGCGACAATAATAAACCTTCGCCAGGTGCTGGAGTTCCTTCTGCCAAAATAGCTTTTACATATTGCGTTAGGTCGTATTGATATTGTGTTTTTTCGTTATTTAGATAATCTATTTGCAAAGCTCCTAATTGCACAGCAAGTGCCCCATTATTGGTTAAATAAGCCAAATCGCTACCAGTTAAATTATTAGTATTGGTTTGTGATAATCTTAAAGTTGGTGGCAATGTATACATATAATTAAAACTGTTTTTTAGTGGTTTAATGTATAATGTAGCTTTTAGAACTTTAGCAAAATTGGTAAGTTTTGGTAAATCTTTTAGTGTAGGAAAACTTATTTTAACCAAACTACCAGTTGTAGATTGTGTGTATGCAGCATTGCCAGTAGCAGATGATGGTACTTCTCTATTTGATGGAGATAATAACCCACTTAAATTACCTGTACGTGTAATTTTAATATTATTAAATTGGTGTGATTTATTGTTTAAGTTAAAATCAACAGTTTTTGAAACTACACCAGGGAATGCATCTTGACGATAATACAACCTCATTACAACATCATCGCTGCAATTAAATATCATTTTGTTAGTATTGTCAGGTGATAATTGAAATCCTCTGAAATATTTTAAAAATTTAATAGTGCTTTTTATAGGGTTATCATTTGCATCTTTCAGTTTAGCTAATAAATCTTGTCCAAAACTATCAGCTAATTTAATACGAATAGTTTGTTTACTTAATGGTGTAACATAACCACTAAACACTGCCATTGTACTAGACTTAGCATTAAAAGAAGAAGTATTGTAAAACGCATATTTATTTTCTGGAAATACTATAGAGTCTTGTAGTTCTTTAACATTAATCGTTACAGGCTTTGTACTATCACCATAATAAATACCATTTGTTTTTAATTCCAATAGAATAGAATCAAAATAAGTATGTTGATACAAATCTGTCCAAACAGGCGGTGCAACTTCGAAATAAGATTGTGTTGCCACATAGCCAAACATTGGGTCTGTGTAACTACCCAACATTATATTACCAC
The DNA here is from genome assembly GCA_026391115.1 of Bacteroidota bacterium. Lineage (GTDB taxonomy): Bacteria > Bacteroidota > Bacteroidia > Chitinophagales > Chitinophagaceae > CAIVPM01. The sequence continues at coordinate 6,131 of JAPLER010000105.1, forward strand.
TGCTAGATGTAACAAATGAATCTTGATATACAGTAGATAAATTAGCACTAAAGCTATCTACTCTAAAAATTTCTACGCTGTTATCTGCAACAAACTCTTCTCCAAATTTTATATCTGCTTTTTTGCAACCATTGATTTGTACAATTAATACAACCAAACTCAATAAGCACAAAAAGTAGCTTAATTTTTTATTCATATTTATAAAAATGAAACATTAATATAGCAAATGCTATGTTAAATAAGGTGGCAAATATATAGTGTAGCAAAGAGTTTAATTTGCTGTTTTAATTTTTATGAAAATATTAACATCTTATTTGCAGCACAATACTATTTTTGCTGTCTTTATTTGTAGAACCTAAGTTGGGTTTTTAATTAACAAAAAATAAAAAAATAAAGTAAAAATTAAAACAATGAAGCATTTAAAAAATTTGGTATTGGTTGCAACAAGTGTTGTGCTAATTGGTGTTGCTTGTACAAAAGACACTACTACAACCACAACAACAGTTGGTAATTGGGTAAAGCGTAGTGCATTTGATGGTAATGGACGTGCAGGAGCTGCGTGTTTTGTAATCAATGATATAGCTTATGTTGGTACTGGTTATGATGGAACAAACAGATACAACGATTTATGGGCTTTTAATGCAACTTCACAATCTTGGACACAAAAAGCATATATGCCAACTGCTGCTGGTAAAAGAAATTCTGCTGCCGCATTTGCAATTGGTAGCAAAGGCTATGTTGTAGGTGGTGCTTGTGATGCTAACTTAGGCTATAATGGCAAATTAAATGACACTTGGGAATATGATGCAACTGCAAATCTTTGGACAGCTACTCCAAAAGCATCTTTGCCAGACCCTAATGCTACTATAGGTAGTGGTGCTCGTTATGGTGCTGTAGGTTTTGCAATTGGTGGCAAAGGTTATGTAGGCACTGGTT
>JAPLER010000105.1:7088-19418 GCA_026391115.1 Bacteroidota bacterium
CCTGGTAACGATACTTGGACTCAAAAAACATCTATGCCATCTACAGACAAAAGAACTGGTGCAGCTGTAATGGTTTATAATGATAAAGCATATATTGTAAGTGGTACAAACAATGGTGTTGTGGTAAATGAAATGTGGGTTTATACTCCAGCAAATGATAGTTGGGAACAAAAAAGAAGCATTACCAATGTAAGTACAGATACTTATGATGATGCATACACAACTGTTACAAGAAGTAATGCTGTTGCTTTTGTTATGGGTACAAAAGGTTATTTAGCAACTGGTATTAATGGTTCTTATACAAATAATACTTGGGAATACAATTTTGCTGATGATACTTGGACAGAAAAAACTAGATTTGAGCGTGCAGAACGTAGCGATGCTGTTGCTTTTGTACTTGGTGGTAGAGCGTTTGTTGCTTTAGGTAAAAACTCAACTTACTACTACGATAACTTAGAAGAGTTTAAACCAAACGACACTTATAGTGCAAATGATTAAAAAATATTGGGCTGTTATTTTATTGGCTTTTTCAATTATATTTTTTGTTTACAAAAGAATTGAAAAAGCCAATTCTTTTTATAGTTATAAAACTATATACACCAAAGCAGGTTGGGGCTACGAAATTTATAGCGAAAAAACTTTGTTTATTAGACAAGAAAATATACCAGCAGTTAATGGAGTTAAAGGATTTGCTACAAAAGAAGATGCAGAAAAAGTAGGAGAATTCATTGTGCTTAAATTGAAAGCTACAAATAAAGATCTACCACAAATAACTGTAGAAGAATTAGATAGTTTAAAGGTTATACATTAAAAAAACAATAAAATATAAAAGCCATATAGCTATCTATATGGCTTTTATATTTTTTAACTGACGCTATTTACTTGTAGTTAATATCTAGAGTAATTACAACAAATAAAAAGCAGCAATTAAATTGCTGCTTTTTATTAAATATCTTATTAAAGAAAATACTATCCTTTTCCTGGTTTTTTTGGAGCAGGTTTAGCTGCACCACCACCATTACTTTTTGGTGCTGTTGACGAACCGCCTCCATTAAATGCACTTATTTGATCTTGTATTTCTTTTGGTAAATTTGGTAATTTTAATTTAGCCAAAACACGTAAAGGAAGTTCATCACTTTTTTCTGCCCAAAGTACAGATTCTGGTTTTAGAATTACTGTATATTTTTGTTCAGATATCACTTCTTGTAATGCAGCATAAATTGGTTTTTTAAATGGAGCTAATAATTGCTCTTGCTTTTGTTGTAATACTTGTGTTTGATATTGTTGCCAGTTTTGCAATTTGTAGTAGTATTCGGCAGCTTCTTTTTTCAAAGTAATTTTTAAACTTGTAGGCAATTTGCTGCTATCTTTTAGCATACTATCTACTCTTTTCAAATCTTCCATAAGTTGGTCTCTTTCTGGAGCCAAAGAATCTGTTGCAAATTTTTGTAGTAATGTATCTACTTTGGTTATTCCTGGCATTAATGATAAAATTTGTTGGTCATCAAAAAAGCCAATTTTTGTTTGAGCGTTTACCGAACTTCCGATAAATAAACTTGCTGCAATGGCAACACATACTGTTAAAACTTTCTTCATTTTTGTTTGCCCCTAACCTCTTCTCTAAAGAGGAATTTTTATGGGTTTGTTTTTTTAATTATTAATTATTGATTGTTGAAATGATACTTTGTATTACTAGTTATTGATTCTTAATTCTTTCAATACTTCGTCACTTTTGTCCAATTTTGGGTCGGCAAATATAACTGTTATGCCTTCACTTTTATCAAGTACAAAATCCCAGCCTTTAGCCACTGCTAGTTTTTGAATAGCATTGAATACTTTATCTTGTATTGGTTTTACCAGTCTTTGACGTTCTTTAAATAAATCGCCTTCGTATCCAAAACGTTTTCTTTGTAATTCTCTTACCTCTTTTTCTTTGTTAAATAACTCAGCTTCTCTTTTTTTCTTTAACTCGTCTGTCAACATATATTGTTCAGCATCGTAGTTTTTATACATTCTATCTAAATCTGCTTGTAAACTATCCATCTCTTTTTGCCATTGATCTGCCAATTTTTGAATGGTTTTATCTGCATCTTTATATTCTTTTACCTTTTCCAAAATATACTTTGTATCTATGATAGCATATTTTTGGGCAGTAGCTGCTACACTTGTTAATACTAAAAAAGAAAGAATGGCTATTGTTTTTTTCATTGTTGTATAAATTAATAGTTTATTATTTTAAATGCTTAAATATTCAGTTTTGGTATTAGATTTTACGAGTTTTAATTGCTGTATAATTTACACCTACAGTATTATTCAGCTTCAAAACCTAGCATAAATGTAAATCTGCTCATATCCTTTATTTTAGCACCTTCTGTATATCTATCCAATCCTATGCCATAATCAAATCCAAGCAATCCAAACATTGGTAAAAAGAAACGCATACCTACACCCACACTTCTACGCAACTTAAATGGATTATAATCTTTAACATCGTACCAACCATTTGCTGCTTCAAAAAAACCAACTGCATAAATAGTACTGCTAGGATTTAAGCTTAATGGATAACGCAATTCCAATTGATATTTATTAAACATAGTGAAGTACTGACTTGCACCACTCTGTTCTGGATTTATTTTAGGGTCTGATGATTGATAAACAGGATAACCACGATGTGCAATAATATCGTAACCCAATAAAGCAAATTGATTGGTTAAACCGGCATCGCCCACTTGAAAACGCTCAAATGGAGAAATATTTAATTTAGAATTATATCTACCCAAGAAACCAAATTTTGCGGCAGCTTTTAAAACCAATTGCTTGTGGTCTTCGCCAACAGCTTTGGTTAAAGGAATGTACCACTCTGCATTAAATCTTGTTTTATAATATTCTATCCATTTATAAGGATTTTCTTGTGTAACAATAGATTTATCAAATAATGAATATGGTGGTGTTGCTGCTAAACTCCATAACATATTGGACCCACTACGTGGAAACATAGGATTATCTATTGATGAACGCTGCAATGCAACTTTAATGCTTAAGTTGTGAGAAAATCCATTATTAAATCCAGGAAGATTGACTCTGTCTATATAATAATTTTTTAGTTTATACCTAGCAAAGTTGATACCTACAGAAAGTGAGAAATAATCATCTGGCCATTTTAACTGCTTACCAATACTTATACCACCACCTGTTGTTTGAATATAGCTATTATTAGCAGCAGCACTTGTGTATTGACCAGTTAATGGGTCGTAAGCATTTGCAAATTTGGTATCGTAGAAAGAAATACTAAATGGATTACGCTTTTTACCACCTAACCAAGGCTCTGTAAATGAAAAGTTATAACTTCTAAATGCACGACCATTACTTTGAATACGGAAACTTAGTTTTTGACCATCGCCCATTGGTAATGGATCCCAAGCGTCTTTATGAAAAATTCTATTGATAGAAAAATTATTGAAACTCATACCTAAAGTACCAGTTAAGCCAATGTTACCACCCCAGCCAGCACTTAATTCAAGTTGGTCACTACTCTTTTCCTCAACCTGCCAAGTCACATTTACAGTACCATCTTCAGGGTTTGGAACAATATTTGGAACTATTTTTTCTGGGTTAAAGAAACTCAATTGAGATAATTCTCTTACGGTTCTTATGACATCGCTTCTTACAAATTTTTCACCTGGTATAGTTCTTAATTCTCTACGAATAACGTGTTCTTTTGTTTTATCGTTTCCTACAATTTTCACTTCTTTCCACACAGCTTGTGGTCCTTCAACCAATCTTATTTCGTGGTCAATAGTATCGTTATAAACAGCAGTTTCAACAGCTTCGCTTCTAAAAAATAAATATCCATCATCCATATACAATCCACTGATATCACCACCTTCTGGTGGCCCACCGCCTTTACCTAGTTTTTTATTTAGAGTTTCTAAGCTATAGATGTCTCCTTTTTTTATTCCTAATACAACATTTAAAATAGAATCAGCATATTTAGTGTTGCCTTTCCAGGTTATTTTACCAAAATAATATCTATGTCCTTCGTTAATTTTAATGTCAATATTTTTATCGCCACACGCATAGGATTTGCCATACTCATCAACACACATTTTACCTTGATTGTAATAAGTGGTATCTTTTATAATAGCAGCGTCTCTGTAGCCAATTGAGTTGTAGTAAGCAATTATACTTTCTTTATCTTCTGCATATTTTTTAGGGTCAAATTTGGCACCTACTAAAGGCTTAATTCTAATAAAAGGATCAAGTAATTTTTTGGTTAAACTTGGATATAAATAACCTTTCTCTTTTAAATAATCGTTGAAAGTGTAAGTTTTGGGTGTAATAAAACCACCTGTATTTTTTGGAGGAAAAAGTGTTAATCTACCTTTCTCTTTAGTGTCTTTCATCTTCTTTTTCAATACAGAAGATTCAATATCGGTATTGCCTTCAAAAGCTATATTGTCTATTTTAACTTTGGAACCTTTATCAACTATAAAATTTAATGAGATAGAATTAGCGATTAGAGAATCCTGAACTGGGACAATAGTAACTTTACATCTCTCAAATCCTTTTTCAGAGAAATAATTTTTAATGACATCTATTGCAATTTGCTTGTTATTTTCAGTTACAATTTTACCACGCACCAAGCCCATTTTGCCACGCAAATCATCTTCATTACCCTTGCTTACACCTACAATATGAAAGTTGGCAAGTCTTGCACGTTCTGTTACAGCAATTTCAATGTCAATTTCTTTTCCTTTAAGGTTAGTAATATATATTTCTACATTACTAAAATAGCTTTGAGCCCAAAGTTTATTAATGGCTTTGCTAAAAATATCGCCACCAGGAATAGTTACTTCATCACCTATAGCAATGTTGGCAATAGAAGTAAGTAATGTTTCGTCAAAATATTTGTTACCTACAACTGTAATTTTAGAAACCTTATATTTCTTGGGTTGTTTTTGATTAAAAATATTAATCAAATCTACATTAATAGAAGTTGTAGTGTCTTGTTGCGACATTGCTGTATTCACAAATCCCACACCCGCAAAAACTATTAATAAAAGACGATACAATTTAAACATTCGAGAATATTTTACTGCTATTATTACTTAGTGTAAGTATAGCATACGAAAAAGTGAAGCAAAATAAAGGGAATATTAACAAGGGTGTGTGTTTTAAATTCATAATATTAAGTTAAAAATGTATAAAAAAGGTGATGCCGATGTAGCATCACCTTTTTTTGTAATTAAATCAATAAAATATGTTATTCATCATCCAATTTAATTGGGTATCTGTAGCTTTCGCTAAATCCAGGATAAATGCCATCTAAATAAATGGTACCTGTTGCATTTTTAATAGCTGCATTAAAATCATCTAGGGTTTTTACTTCTTGCCCATTAACACTAGTTATTACAAATCCTTCTTGTATTCTACTTTTTTGTAAAGCTCCTGTTCCTACTTTTTTAATAACTACACCGCCAGCAATATCATTTGTAGCAGCAATTTTTTTATCAACTGTTGCAAATTCACCACCTAATTTATCTGTTGAATTTGCTTTTTTAACAACGCTTGTAGTGTTAATTTTATTTTTTAAAGTAACATTGGTTGTGGTTTCTTTTCCATCTCTAGAATAAGTAATTGAAATTTTATCGCCTGGTTTAAAACGTGCAATTTGCTCTACCATTTCAGGTGCAGATGTAACATTTGTTCCATTAACCTTAGTTACAAAATCCCCCTTTTTAATTCCTGCTGCTGCTGCACCACCACCTTCAATTACATCTGTAATATATACACCATTTCCTTCTTTAATACCCTGTTCTTTTCTTTGTTCATCTGTTAACGTTTCAGCTGCATAACTTAAACCTAAATAAGCACGTTGCACTGTACCATATTTGATAATATCATTCACTACTTTTTTAGCAATATTCATAGGTATTGCATAGCTGTAACCAATATAACTACCATTTTGAGAAGCAATAGCACTGTTAATGCCTATTAATTCTCCATTCAAATTTATTAATGCACCACCACTGTTTCCAGGATTTACAGCTGCATCTGTTTGTATAAAACTTTCAACAGGTGCTTTTACTTCTGCATTATTGCTTGGGTTGATAATACCTATGCTTCTTGCTTTAGCACTAACAATACCTGCAGTTACTGTAACATCTAAATTTAAAGGATAACCAATAGCCAAAACCCATTGACCCAATTTAGCATCATCACTATTACCATAAATTAAATACGGTAAACCACTTGCTTCTACTTTAATAACTGCCAAATCTGTATTTGGGTCTGTACCCACAACAGTTGCTTTGTAAGTTTTTTTGTTAGATAATGTAACTGCTATTTCATCTGCACCAGTAACAACGTGATTATTGGTTATTATATAGCCATCGTCGCTAATAATTACACCACTACCGCTTGCTCTTTGTTCTGGAATAATTGACATTCTTGGACCGTTAAAAAATTGATCAAAAAAATCATCATTGCCAAACATATCACTCAATGGACTTTTTTGACGAGGCAAGTTATTGGTTACTTGTTTAGCTTTAGTCTTGGTTTTAATGTGAACCACTGCAGGTGTTGCTGCAGTTGCTGGAGCTGTAAAATCTAAACTTGCTGGCACTTTATTATTGCCAAAATAGCCAGCATAATTTGCAGGAATTTTTCCTTGCTCTTGCATTCCATTAAACTTGTGTTGCATCATTTTTCCAAAACCCCAAACACTTGCTATTGCTGTAGTTGCACTAATACCTACAATAGTTAAAATTTGTTTTACTTTCATAATAATAAATTTTTGATTGTTATTCAATAATTATGCCTTTGCGAGTGCAAATAAGTGAAAATGAAAATACGACAGACACTTTTAAACAAGTTTTAACAAAGTTTTACGAAAAATATCGTACAAGTGATAATAAAAGTGACTTTTTTTCATAAAATTGTTTTCAAAATGAACAAAATTTCAGGTAGTTACTTATTTTTATTTTATAAATATGACTGAAAAACTATTACAATTTATTTGGCAAAAACAATATTTTAACAACCAGCAATTAAAAACAGTTGATGGTAATGCTATACAAATAGTAAAGCCAGGAAATTTGAACCTAAATCAAGGACCAGATTTTTTAAATGCGTCTATTAAAATAAATAATATTGTTTTAGTAGGCAATATTGAAGTACATATAAATGCATCTGATTGGTTATTACACCATCACTCAAGCGATGAAAATTACAATAATATCATTTTACATATTGTGTGGCAAAATGATACACAAATATTTGATAAAAATAATATACTTATTGCTACCATTGAATTGCAAAGTATTGTGCCTAAAGTTTTATTAGAAAAATACAATGCGTTGATGCTAGCTAAAAACCTTTTGCCTTGTGCTAGTTTTTTGCCAGCTTTAAGCATTATTGGTTGGCTGTCTTGGAAAGAAAGATTAGCTACGGAAAGGTTATTACTTAAGAGTGAAAACGTGTTGAATATATTTAAAACAACCAACAATAATTGGGAAGAAACTTTTTGGCAAATGCTTGCATATAATTTTGGTTTAAAGTTAAATGCTGATTTGTTTAAGCAAGTTGCACAAAGCATTTCTGTAAATATTTTGGGAAAACATAAAAATCAAATTCATCAGCTAGAGGCAATGTTGTTTGGACAAGCCAATTTACTACAATCCAATATGAGCAATAGTTATGGACAAATGCTGTATAAAGAATATTTGTTTTTGCAAAAAAAATACTCATTACAAAAAACAACTATTCAACCAATGTTTTTAAGAATGAGACCTGCTAATTTTCCAACAATTCGATTGGCACAATTGGCAATGTTAATACACCAATCTTCGCATTTATTTTCTAAAATCAAAGAACAAAAAAATGTAGCAGAGTTAAGAAAGTTATTTGCTGTAGTTGCCAATGATTTTTGGAATACTCATTATACTATTGAAGAAGAGGCTGCTAATAATGAACCTAAATATTTAGGTAAACAAATGATCAATGGAATTATCATTAACACCGAATTATCATTAACACTATTATTCCTGTAGTTTTTGCTTATGGCACTTATATGAATGAAGATGAATTTAAGCAAAAAGCAATGCAATGGTTGCAAGAGTTAGAACCTGAAAAAAATACAATTACTGAAAACTGGAAACAATATAAAATAGAAAATAAAACTGCGTTCGATTCTCAAGCATTGATACATTTAACAAAAACCTATTGTAATGAAAAGTTGTGCTTAAACTGTGCGGTAGGCAATAAAATTTTGTCTAAAAATTAAGCTTTTGCAATAGCTTGTTCCCAAGTCCAAGCAGTTTGCATCATTTCTTCAATAGTATATTGGGTTTGCCAACCAAGTAGTTGCTTAGCTAAGTTATTATTAGCATAAATAGATTCTACATCGCCACTACGTTTTGGACCAATAGTATAATTTAATTTTATATTGCTAACTTTTTCAAATGCATTAATTGCCTCGAAAACAGTAACACCAGTTCCAGTACCTAAATTATATATTTCGCAGTTTGAAGTATTCTTTTTGTTCATTAAATATTGCAATGCCAAAGTGTGGGCATGTGCAATATCACAAACGTGAATATAATCTCTAATACAACTTCCATCTCTAGTATTATAATCATTGCCAAAAACTGTTAGGCTTGGTATTTTACCAATAGCACATTGCGTAATGGCTGGTACCAAATTCATTGGTCTACCAATTGGCAGTTCTCCAATTTTTGCTGAAGGATGTGCACCAACTGGATTAAAATATCGTAGTAAAACTGCCGTTTTGTTTTGGTGAGCTGCAATAAAATCAGTGATGATTCTTTCGCCCATTTGTTTAGTAGCACCATAAGGAGATGCTGCTAGTTTCATTGGTGTGGCCTCTGTAACACATACCTCATCTGGATTACCATAAACCGTACAAGATGACGAAAACACAAAATAAGGAACGTTAAATTCCTCGACACATTGCAATATATTAATTAAAGAAACAATGTTGTTATGATAATATAATTGAGGTTTTTCTACAGATTCTCCAACAGCTTTATATGCAGCAAAATGAATAATACCTTGAATGTCGCTATGATTCTTAAAGATATTTTTTGTGGCGTCTAGGTCTGTTAAATCAATGTTATAGTTGGTAATTTTTTTTGAAACTATAGCTTCTATGCCAAATTGCATTTCAGTTGTAGAACGAGAGAAATTATCTACACTTATCACATCAAAACCATTATTAATTAAATCAACTATTGTATGAGAACCGATATATCCCATTCCTCCTGTAACTAATACTTTCATTTACTTTATGATTATTCATTATCGATTATTAATACTTACTAAAATAATCAATAATTAAAAATTAACGATTTAATAAGCCCATTTAACCCAAGTTGCACCCCAAGTAAAACCACCTCCAAAGGCAGCTAGTACAATATTGTCTCCTTGGTTTAATCGATTTTCCCACTCCCACAAACACAAAGGAATTGTAGCTGCTGTTGTATTGCCATATTTGTGAATATTAATCATCACTTTTTCTTTTGTCAATCCCATTCGATTAGCAGTAGCATCAATAATTCTTAAATTGGCTTGGTGTGGTACTAGCCATGCAATATCATCTCCAGTTAAATTATTTTTATCAAGCAACTCTGCACTCACATCTGCCATTCCTTTTACAGCAAACTTAAACACACTCTGCCCTTCTTGATGTGCATAGTGTTCACGTGCCATAACAGTTTCCATACTTGCAGGGTTTAGACTACCACCAGCTTTCATATACAAAAATTTACTACCACTACCATCGCTTTTTAGTAATGAATCTTTAACACCACAATCATCAGTACTTGGTTCTAATAATACCGCACCTGCACCATCTCCAAAAATAATACAAGTGTTTCTATCTGTGTAATCAACAATAGCACTCATTTTGTCTGCACCCACCACTATTACTTTTTTATAACGACCACTTTCTATAAAAGCAGTACCTGTAGTCAATGCATATAAAAAACCACTGCAAGCAGCACCAATATCAAAACCAAAGGCATTTGTAGCTCCTAGTTTATCGCTGATTAAATTGGCTGTTGCAGGAAAAACCATATCTGGGGTAACTGTTGCACAAATAATGCAATCAATATCTGTTGCTTGTAAATTTTTCTTTCTTAAAATTTCCTGAATTGCAGGCACAGCCATATCACTAGTAGCTTTTCCTGGTTCTCTTAATATTCTTCTTTCACTAATACCTGTTCTAGTTCTTATCCACTCATCATTGGTATCCACCATTTTCTCTAAATCAAAATTCGTCAATTTAGTTTCTGGCACATAGCCTCCAACACAAGTAATGGCTGCAGTTATTTTGTTCATATTAACAGTGTAAGGGTGTAAAAATAAAAGTTATTATTTAGTGGAAAAATAAAACTAATCAACTGAATGTAATTATAACACTACTTAAAAATCAATAAGCCCACAGTTTTAGTAAGATTACTAGTGCTATATGATAAGCAAATTATAAAATTGATTTAACTATTTCAACTATTTTATTAGCTTTAGCTTCCATTTGCTCATCTGTCCATAAAAGACTAATTGCTGTAGAAATACATCTGCTCATTACAGCATCACTCGCTGCAAAAGTTTGTGTGCTTAAATTTAATAAAGCTTGCTTTTGTTCTTCATTTAAGTTGTATAAAGTGCCAGCAGTTTTAAGGTGTTGCCATTTTTTTATATAATGCCAGTTATTATCGTACCAGTAAAAATTACCAGCCATTATACCTTGTTCTTTCATTGCAGCAACAAATTTTCTTGTTTGTTCTTCTGTAGGTAAAAACCAACTTATAAAAGTGCAACTATCGCCTTCTGCATCTGGTACACTTCTAAAACTAATTTCTGGAACAGTAGAAAGAATAGCTTTTAACTTGCTATGATTTCTTTTTTGAATACCTAAAAAAGTATCTAGCTTTCTTATTTGAGCTAAACCAACAGCAGCATGTAATTCGCTTATTCTAAAATTATATCCAATAAAAGGATGTAGGTCTGCACCTCTGTCAACACCTTTATGGTCGTGGCCATGATCGGTAAATCCATCACATTTTGTAAATACATCTTCATTATTGGTCATAACAACACCACCTTCGGCACAGGTAATTGTTTTTACAAAGTCAAAACTAAAAGTACCTGCGTTGCCGATTGTGCCCAATTTTTTACCCTTATAAGTGCCTCCAATACTTTGACAAGCATCTTCCAATAACAATACATTATGTTCAGCACAAATTTCTTGTAAAGCACTTAAATCTGCCATACTACCACACATATGCACAGGCATAATACATTTTGTTTTTGTGGTAATTGCTTTTCTTACAGCATCTGGATTTAGAGTTAAAGTATCATCAACATCAACCAATACAGGTATAGCACCTACGCTTAATATTGCTTCAAAACTAGCAACAAAAGTAAACGAAGGCATAATTACTTCATCGCCACAACCCACACCCAATGCAGCCATAGCTGTTGTAAGTGCAGCTGTTCCACTACTAGTTAAATGTGCATATTGACTACCAAATGTTTTACAAACTTCTTTTTCCAATTCTAATGATTTCCAAATACCTTGACGTTGAACATCAAATCCATAACGCATTAATATCCCTGTATTCAATACATCATTCACTTCTTTTCTTTCTTCTGCTCCAAAAAATTCAAATCCTGGCATATAAAATATTTTTTAGGTGTGCAAAAGTAGCGTATTTTAGTTCTTTCTAACTTGAATATTGCTTCAATAGCAACTTTGGCAAGGCTATTTTGACAGCATTATTGGAATATTTTTTTGAAGAAGTAGTTATTTTTTTTGGATAAATGAACCAGACACATATTTTTGCACTCCCAAATTAAAATGGGAACACGGATTGGGTTATTGTGTAATGGTAGCACTACAGTTTTTGGTTCTGTCTGTCTAGGTTCGAATCCTGGTAACCCAACCAATAAAAAAGGACAAATCATTTGATTTGTCCTTTTTCTTTTCAATAACTTTTTAATTAGATTCAACCCATTTATCTCTATCATCTGGGCTAAATTTCCAAGGAGCAAAATTGTTTTCAATATTGCTAAACATTCCATTCCATTCTTGTGGGGCATTGCTTTCTTCCATAATTAAACTACGTCTCAACTCCATAATAATATCTAGTGGCGATATACTAACAGGACAAGCTTCTACACAAGCGTTGCAAGTAGTACAAGCCCTTAATTCTTCTACAGAAATGTAGTTGTGCAACAGCGTATTATCATCAGCAACAAAAGAACCATTTGTATTAATATTTTTGCCCACAGCTTCTAGCCTGTCTCTTG
>JAPLER010000105.1:19436-22304 GCA_026391115.1 Bacteroidota bacterium
TAATAATTTACCTGTAATATTAGCAGGGCAAGCACTTGTACAACGTCCACACTCGGTGCAGCTATAAGCATCCAGTAAATTTTTCCAGCTCAAATCAAATACATCTTTAGCACCAAAGCTTGCAGGTGCATCAGCATCGGTTGGGGCAAGTTCGGGCTGCATAGCATACAATACTTCTTTTTGAATGGCAGGCATATTTTTTATTTTACCTTGTGACTCTAGTCTTGCATAATAAGCATTGGGAAAAGCCAATATAATGTGCAAATGTTTACTATATGGTAAATAATTTAAGAAGGCAAAAATGCCCGCAATATGTAACCACCAACACACTCTTTCAATTACTTCTACACCATGAAAACTAAAACCAGCAAGCAGTGAATGTAAATGAGATGAAACAATAAAATTACCTGTTTGCACACCAGCATAATGTCCAAAATGATTGGCTTGTAAATAAGTATCACAGGCATTCATTTTTAAAAACAAACTCATTAAAATAATTTCGGTAATTAAAATATAGTTGGCATCGCTGCAAGGAAAACCATTTAAATCTTTACTTACAAAACGTTTTAGTTTAATAATATTTCTTCTTACCAGAAATATAACACAGGCTACAATAACTAGTAGTGCTAGTATTTCAAAACAATTAATTAAAAAACTATACAAGCCAGCAGGAATAAGCCCTGCAAAAATTCTATGTTTACCAGTAATGCCATCTAAAACTATCTCCAATACCTCTACATTAATAATGACAAAACCCACATACAATACTAAATGCATTACTGCAACCAGTGGATTTTTAAACATTTTTTTTTGCCCCAATGCCAGCAGCACCAGGTTTTTAAAACGAGCAGATGGATTGTCGCTCAAATCCTCTTCTTTACCCAACAATATATTGCGACGTATTTGGGCAGCTTTTTTATAAAACAAAAAACTACCTATTGCAAAAAGTGCAATAAATAATAATTGAGGAATAAAATTCATAATCGTTAGATGGTTTATTTTGGCAAAAAAATGATGGGTTTATCCTTTAAGTTTATTTACTAAATCTATATACTGTTGCATAGCATTTTCTTTGGCAGTGCCTTTAAGTTCTAGCCAAGCATTTTGTTTGGCTTTGGCCACAAAGTCAAATGGATTACTAGGAGGTGCATCATTGCAATCTCCTTCGGTAGATTGTTTATACAACGAGTATAATAATAATAAAGTTTCGTTACTTGGTCTTTCGGCTAGCTCTTTACTTTCTGCCACTGCTTGTTCAAATTGTGCTATCATTTTTTTGTAATTAAATGTAAAAGTAAGAGAACTTGTATAAATACAAAATGCTATGCACTAAATGGGGGTAATTAATGGGTAAGGATGTTAATCAAACGCAGCGTCCTCAAAAGAGAGACACTGCTACAGCCACTCAAAACTACGCATCCCATATCCCATTGCCTAAAACAACAAAGCAAGCCACTAAAAAAATTATGCATCTTTGTGTTTCTATTATTTAGTAGGTCAAACAATGAAAAAAAACATCTTCATCATACTTGCTTTTTTTGTAGCAAGTTTTGCCAATGGGCAAGAGATAATAAAGATAGATTCAATGGGTAACCATCTGAGAGAATTTTATTTGTATCAAGATTTAGAAAATAATTGGTTGGCTGGGCAACACGTTAATTGGGAAACTGGTAAACCCGATAATCCAAATGCTACCAAGAATATAAAAACACATTGCAGCTCTTTTGCAGCCTCGGTTTGTAAGCAAAAGAATTTGTATTTGTTGTGTCCTCCACAACATAGTGTTACCCTTTTGGCAAATGCACAATTCGATTGGTTGTTTACAAAAGAAGCTGCTAGTAAAGGCTGGCAGCAAATAAAACAAGATGTTTTTAAAACCGCTCAAAGCTTTGCCAACAAAGGATTTGTGGTGGTGGCTGTTTATAAAAATCCAATACCAAAGAAGCCTGGGCATATTGCACTAGTGATGCCCAAAGAAAAAAACATTCAGCAACTTGATGAAGAAGGTCCTAATTTAATTCAAGCAGGGCAAATCAATAAAAGTGACATCCCGTTAAAATTAGGATTTAAGCATCATATTAAAGACTGGAATAGTGTGTTAAATGATATTGCTTTTTTTTATAATGCTGTGCAATAATAAAACATTCAACTGCTTTGTTTTTATTCAAAAACTTCTCCCCTAAAGATTATAGCTAGCTAATCATATTCTATAAAATTTCTTGAATGCACTTTACTTTTATTGCTATGATAATTACAGTAAAACTGTATAAAAAAAGCCCCTCACAAAACTGCAAAGGGCTTTATCAAACTACAATTCCCAAAAGGCTTTTATAATATTAACACCTATTTTTTCAAAATTTCTTTTATCCAATTGCAGGTATAATCAAACACCTTATCATTAAATTTTGTAGCAGCATACTTTAAATAGGCTGGCACATCTTTTTGCCAATTAATATAATCCTGCATCGTACCTATTTCTTCAAATGTGTGGGTGGTTTTTGGGGCTAACCAAAACGTTCCCTTTTGTGGTTCTACTTTGTTGATGTAGTTAATTAATGCAATGTGATCATCAGCATTGTTTGCAGCAATATCTGCCTCACCATAAATGGCCAAAACATAGTTTTTGTAATTGCCCCAAGCCTTTGCTAGATTGTGTTCATTCACTTCTTTCATAAACTGTGGGCTTCTGCCACTTGCTGCCAATTTTGTTTGTGGATTGTAACTCATAATACACTGCATCGCAAATAAACCTTTGGGATCGTTCACTGTTTTTTCCAACGTTTTTTTGCCATAAAAATAATCATAGATATATGGTTTAATACTTTCCAAAGTGTCTCTCAGCATTCCTAAATCTTGTCCATAATATTG
>JAPLER010000095.1 GCA_026391115.1 Bacteroidota bacterium
GAAATTAAAACCAAGATACCTTGAAAAGCTTGATGGTAAAGGGTTTTTTAAATTTACTAATTTACCTACAGCCAAATTTAATTTATATATTTTGCCCAATGAGTATAGTAAAAAGTATGACGACAGCACCAAACCATTTGCGTTTTTGAATCATCCTATTTATACAAAAGACAGTGTAAGCAATTATACATTATTTGCTTATAAAGAAATAGAAGTTGAGGAAAAAAAGCCAGCACCTAAGCAAGACGATGATAAGAATAAAGCACCTGAAAAACTGAAGTTTACAACTAGTTTGGTAAATAACAGGTTTGACGTTTTAGACACCGCTTTGCTTTTATCATTTAACAAAAAAATTAAATTAAGCAACATCAATAATATTCAACTTACCGATACAAATTATGCTGCTGTTAAAGGCTATAACATTGCTATTGATACCAATAAAACCAGCATTATTATAAAAAATAATTTTGTATTGGGTAGCAGATATTGTTTAGTAATAAATAAAGATGCGGTAACAGATACCTTGAATAATTCGCTTTCTAAAACAGACACCATAAAATTTGCCACACTAGAAGCGAAAGATTATGGCAATATTAAAATAAGGTGTAGTCAAAAAACAGATAATGTGGTGTTGCAATTTATTAGCAATGGAAAACTATTTGCATCACTTCCTTTTACACAAAAAGAAATTTATAAAAAGTTATTTAAGCCAGGAGAATATGAGTTGAGGGTATTGCTTGATGAAAATAATAATGGCTTGTGGGATGCTGGAAATTATAAATTAAAAAAACAACCAGAAAGAGTTGTTGCATTAACCACCAAACTATTGGTAAAAGCCAATTGGGATAATGAAATTGAGATTAACTGGTAAAGTTTTACTTTTTTACAAGCAACTATCATCTATTTTTGATAAAGGCTGTATAAACAATTGTTTAAAATGAATTTTAAAGAACTTTTTCAATCATTTGCTACTATAAAAATTGCTGTTATTGGCGATGTTATGCTGGATACTTACTGGTGGGGTAGTGTAAATAGAATTTCGCCTGAAGCTCCTGTGCCTGTTGTGGCATTGCAAAAAAATGAAGTAAGACTAGGTGGTGCTGCAAATGTGGCTTTAAATCTTGTAGCTTTAAATGCTAATACAAGCGTTATTTCTGTTATTGGCGATGATGCAGAAAGTAAAACATTGAAAACATTATTGGCTCAAGAGAACATTAATACGAACTATCTTCTACATTCTTCTTCTCGTATTACTACCAATAAAACAAGAATTCTTAGTCGCAATCAGCAAATGATGAGACTTGATGCAGAAATTACAACAGACCTTGATGTTGATACAGAAAACAATTTACTACAAAAAATAGAACAATATATTGTTAACGAAAAGCCCCAAGTCATCATTTTTGAAGATTATAATAAAGGTGTGCTTACGCAAAATATTATCACAAAAACTATTGCTTTATGTAAACAACATAACGTTATAACTACAGTTGATCCTAAACGTAAAAACTTTTTTAATTATGTGGGTGTAGATATTTTTAAACCCAACTTAATAGAAGTAAAAGAAGGTTTAAATATTTTACTTGATGAAATAAACATAGATACTTTATCTACTATTCATCAACAATTAAAAGATAAATTGCAACATCAAATTTCTTTTATTACTCTAAGTGAAAAGGGTGTGTTTTATAATAATGAAAATGAGCAAAAAATTATTCCTACACATATAAGAAATATTGCAGATGTAAGTGGTGCTGGCGATACAGTAATATCTGTTGCAAGTTTGGTGTATGCTACCACAAATAATATGCATTTAGCTGCAGAAATGGCAAACATTGCTGGTGGCTTGGTGTGTGAAGAAGTAGGAACAGCTGCGATAAATAAAGATAAACTGTTGAGTGAATGTGAGAGATTGATAAAATAATTAACTAACGAAACTTGCTATATGATAACAATTTGTATTCATGGTGGTGCTGGCACCATTTTAAAAGAAGATATGACACCAGAATTGGAAAAAGCATATCTAGATGCATTGCAAACAGCACTTAATGCAGGCTATGCTGTGCTAGAAGAAGGTGGCACTGCTGTAAATGCAGTTAAAGCTGCTGTTGTTGTACTTGAGGATAATGTACTTTTTAATGCTGGTCGTGGTAGCGTGTTTACCAAAAAAGGCACACAAGAAATGGATGCTGCCATTATGCGTGGACAAGATTTAGAAGCTGGTGCCGTATGTGGCATTCGTAGTGTTCGTAATCCTGTAGAGGATTTAGAAGCTGGTGCCGTATGTGGCATTCGTAGTGTTCGTAATCCTGTAGAGTTGGCAGCAGAAGTAATGACAAACAGTAATCACGTATTTTTAAGTGGCAAAGGAGCTAACGATTTTGCTATAAAACAAGGCATTAAGCTAGAGCCAGACGAGTTTTTCTTCTCTCAATTTAGATACGATCAATGGAAAGCCATTCGTGACTCAGATAACTATGCTTTAGACCATACACATCATCATTTAGAAGAATTAATGCGTGATAAAAAGTTTGGAACAGTTGGTGCTGCTGCTTGTGATGTTAATGGAAATATTGCAGCGGCTACAAGTACTGGTGGAATGACCAATAAAAAATATGGTAGAGTTGGCGATAGCCCAATTATTGGGGCAGGTACTTATGCCAATAATAAAACTTGTGCAATAAGTTGTACTGGCCACGGAGAGCCATTTATAAAAGCAGTAGCAGCTTATAACGTAAGTTGTTTAATGGAAATGAAAGGAATGAGTTTGCAACAAGCAATGGATGAAACAGTAATGCACAAGTTAAAAGATATGGATGGAGAAGGTGGGATGATTGGTGTAGATGCAGCAGGAAATTTTGCAATGATATTTAATAGTGCAGGAATGTATCGTGGTGTAAAAAATGATAAAGGTGTCAATGAGGTTTCTATTTATGGTTAAATTCATTTGCTTTGCAAATGTTTAATTATTGTCCAAGCTTCATTGCTACTAAGTTTCTTTAGTAGCGTTGGCACCCTTCAACATTATTTATTTATTCAACAATATTTAATATAAATACTACATTGGCAATGTGCCAATGTAGTTCATCTTTGTAAAATGAAAATAGGAATCGCTTGTTATCCCACATTTGGTGGTAGTGGGGTTTTAGCAACAGAACTAGGAAAAGCCCTTGCAGATAAAGGACATAAAGTACATTTTATAACATATCAACAACCTGTTAGGTTAAATATGTTTAATGCCAATATTTTTTATCATGAAGTGCGTGTTCCAACTTATCCTTTGTTTGATTATCCACCTTATGAAGTTGCATTAGCTAGTACAATGGTAGATGCTATTATTAATCACGATTTAGATTTATTACATGTACATTACGCCATTCCACATGCTAGTGCAGCATATATGGCAAAGCAAATTGTTAAAAGCAAAACAGGGCGTATTGTTCCTGTAATTACCACATTGCATGGTACAGATATTACTTTGGTTGGTAGAGATAAAACGTATGAACCGGTTGTAACTTTCTCTATCAATGAAAGTGATACTATAACTTCTGTTAGTGAAAATTTGAAAGAAGAAACCTACAAAAATTTTGCTATTACAAAAGATATTGAAGTGATAACAAACTTTGTAGATGTGCAGCGTTTTGCCAAAAAACCCATTGATGCTTTTAAAAAAGTAATTGCACCCAATGGAGAAAAAATATTACTTCACGCCAGTAATTTTAGAAAGGTTAAAAGAGTAGAAGATGTAATAAAAGTTTTTGCACAAGTAAGCAAAGAAATTCCAGCTAAATTAATGATGGTTGGCGATGGACCAGAAAGACCTGCAGCAGAGGATTTAGCAAGGCATTTAGGCGTGGCTGGTGATGTAAGTTTTGTGGGCAAGCAAGAGCAAATGGAAGATATAATGAATGTTAGTGATATCTTTTTACTGACTAGTGATTATGAAAGTTTTGGTTTAAGTGCTTTAGAAGCAATGGCAGCTCGCAGTATTGTAATAAGTACCAATGCTGGTGGTTTACCAGAAATAAATATTGATGGTGTTACTGGCTTTATGGCAAATGTGGGCGATGTAGATACTATGAGTCAACAGGCAATTGCTGTGTTAAAAGATGATGTATTGCTTGCAAAAATGAAAGAACAAGCTTTTGAACAAGCTAATAAATTTTCTTTAGAAAATATTATTCCATTATACGAAAAAATGTATAGCAAATATTGTAGAATGGATAATGCTTAATCTCACCACATAGAAACATCGAAATCATAGATAAAAACTATTGTGTACTATGTTCCTGTGTGGTAAAAAATAAAAATGAAATTTCCTTCATACTTAAAAAAAGGTGATACCATTGGCATTTTATGTCCAAGTGGTTATATTCCTTTAGATAAAGTGCAAATCTGCATAGAAACCTTACATAAGTGGGGTTACACGGTTTTTGTTGGTAAAACAGTTGGTCATCAAAACAGTTACTTTAGTGGTACTGATGACGAGCGTTTGTTAGACTTGCAACAAATGCTTAACGATGCAAATATTAAAGCCATTTTATGTGCAAGAGGTGGTTATGGTTTAAGTAGAATAATTGATAAAATAGATTTCAAATATTTTATAAAGAATCCAAAGTGGATTGTTGGTTATAGCGATGTTACATTATTACATAGTCACATTAACACGAATTTAAAAATAGCAACATTGCATAGTCCAATGGCTGCTGCATTTAATGATGATGGATATAAAAATGAATATGTAACATCATTACAAAAAGCATTAAAAGGCAATAAAGCAAAGTATAGCTGCAACCCACATCATTTAAATAAAACTGGAAAAGTGACAGCAGAATTAGTTGGTGGAAATTTGTGCATGATGGCTCATAGTATTGGTTCAACATCTTCTTATAAAACAAAAAATAAAATCCTTTTTATAGAAGATATTGGTGAATACATTTATAATATTGACAGAATGTTATGGCAATTAAAACGTGCTGGTTTTTTTGAAAATATTCTAGGTATTGTAGTTGGTGGATTTACTGATATAAAAGACACAACCATTCCTTTTGGCAAAACAATAGAAGAGGTTTTAGCAGAACATTTTAATCATCTTAATATTCCTATTGCATATCATTTTCCTGTTGGTCATCAAACAAAAAACTATGCTTTAAAAATTGGGGGAACTTATACATTAACTATTACTAATAAACAAACTACTTTAGCCGAAATCTAATCATTTGCCTAAAACATTTACATACAATAAAACAGAGAAGCTTAAAAGTAAAAAACAATTAGATTTTCTTTTTGCCAATGGAAAATCGTTTCTTGTTTTTCCACTAAAAGTGTTTTATAACTTTACTGAAAAGCAAGATGTAAATAATATTAATTTAGGGGTAGGAGTAAGTAAAAGAAACTTTAAAAAAGCAACAGATAGAAATAGAATAAAACGCTTGATACGAGAGGCTTACAGGCTAAATAAAATTTCTCTTCATCAAAATGTTACAAACAAACAGCTGCATTTTTTTATTTTATTTATAGATAAAACAATGCCTGAAAAAAGAATGCATTTAGATGATAAAATGATAAAAATTTTGGATAAATTAAACACTATTTATAACAATGAATTGGTTGTTTAAAATATTAATTTATCCATTTATTATACTTATTAAAATATATCAAATTGTTATATCGCCACTGCTTGGAAATAAGTGTAGGTATACACCTACTTGTTCTCACTATGGTATAGAAGCTTTTAAAAAATACGGTTTGTTTAAAGGGTTTTATTTAACCATAAAACGTATTTCAAAATGTCATCCTTGGGGTGGTAGTGGTTACGACCCTGTACCATAAATAAAAACAGCTACCATTGGTAGCTGTTTTTCTATTAATTAGTTTCTATTTAATTAGAAAGTTTCTGCCCTGTTATCAGTAATAGTTGCTTGTTTTTTTAATACTTCGCTTGTAATTCTATACACCGAGTTTTTAATGAATGAACTTAGCATATTTGCTGCTTGCATTGGATCAACAGGGGTTGTACTTGGTTTTGCAGAAACGTTATCTACTTTTAAAGCAAACACTCCTGTTTGTCCTGCAATAGCTTCTGTAACTTTTCCTTTGTTGCTTACATTAAATGCTGCACCGGCAAATTTGAAGTCATTACCCAATATAGGATTATAAGTATTACTTGCTAATAAAGTATCTAGTCTGTTTACTGTTGTGTTATTTCCAACAGCTGCAGCCATTGCTTCAAGTGTTGCACCTTTCATTTTAGCAATAATTTGTTTTGCTTTCTTTTCATTTTTTACCAAACCCTCTATTTGTGGTCTAAGTGTTGTTGCACTTGGCAAGCCAGGTTTATTTACGGTAGATATAATTGCTACAACATATTTACTACCATTAAATTGGTATGGTTCTTCTGTAATATCACCAACATCTTGTTTATACAACCATTTTACCATTTGTCTATTGCTACCTAGTCCACCAACATTAAAATCTTCTTGTTTAACATTATCAGCATTTACAGAAGTTTTTTGCAATTTGGCTACTTCCATATCAAAATCTTTTCTGTTTTTAACAACAGATATTAATTTAGTTGCTTGTGCTTTAATGTCATTATCTGTTTCTGTACTTACTTGAATTGGTTTTGCAAAATATGCAATGTTGTATGCTGCAGAACTTCCTTTTTGTGCTAACACTTCTATATAGTGATAACCAAATTCAGTTTTAACAATATCTTTTTCGCCAACATTTTTTGTGAAAGCAAATTCATTAAAACTTGCTACCATTTTACCAGAAGCAAAGAAATCATAAACACCACCTTTTTTTGAACTTCCTTCATCTTCACTATATTTTAAACAAAGGCTATCAAAGTTACCGCCATCTTTTAATTTCATTACAACTGTATCTAAAGTATGTTTTGCTGTGCTATCATCACGCATTGTATATTCTTCGCCAGTTTGTGGATTTCTACCTTTTGTTTTAATTAATATGTGACGTACTTTAGCACTATCTGGCATTGATCTAATATCTACCATTTTAGCAGCTACATAATTATTACCATCAACATAAGGACCATAAACAGCTCCTTTACTTAATTTTAATAATGTATCTTTTACTTTTTGTTGAATTGCTGTACCTGTAATATGTGTATTATAGTAAGGCATTTCAGAGGTATTTTTGGCAAAGAAACTTTCCATATCAGCTGTTGCTGAAAAGTCAGCCAATTTAGCTTCTATTTTAGATTTTGCACTTGCACTATCTGCTGCACTTGGCAATGCATCAAAAGTTACATATTGCAGACTTCTTGTTTCTTCGTCTTTTTGATACAACTTGCTGTGCTTTTTTGCATAAGCCATTATTTCATCATCGCTTACTTTTACAGTGCTATCTGCAATAGTGTTGTATGGAACAGCTACATAACTTAAGCTAGAAAAAATATTATTATCTGCTTGTTGTTTTTCTATTAACCATTTTGGTGCATAAGCTGCTTGAGAGAAAAAAGTATTGTATTTATTTCTTTTTGCAGTTATTGCTGTTTGTTTTATCAACTCCAACAATTGAGCTTTTACTTCTTCTTTAGGACTTTTTTTATAGTCTTTAAACCATTGTTTAGCTTGTTCTGGGTCTGCAATTCCTGTTTCAGGATTTTTAAATTGTTGTACAAATACTGAGTTGGGTTTAAACATTTCTTCACTCAGTTGTTTATCTGTACACACCATAGCAGCTTTTTCAAACTCCTGATCTAGTAATATTGTATTTACTTCTTGATCAAAAAGTTGATTTACAATACCATCTCTTTGTTGTTGTGGATTGGCTTTAGTTATATTATCTAACTTTTCCAAAAACTCATCTTTGTTAATACCTACACCATTTACTTTGGCAATGTTTGATGAGTTGCCAAATATGGTTCCTCTTTTATTTAAACCATCTTGTAATATAAATGCAATTAAAGCAAGTGCAATTACAACACCAATAATCCAGGCTCCCTTATCACGAATACTTTGAATAATAGACATAATTAAATACAGTTATTTTTTTAGGTTGGCGAAAATAGGGAAATAAACATATTGAACAAATTGTGGATAAACTATTACAACCCAATTTGGTTAAAGGTTTTATAAGTTATTGGTTTACCGTTTTATATGTTGTGTTATTTATGCAAAAATTATGGTCTATAAAAAACGCTTAAATAGGTAATTAACATATACTTGTTAATAAGGTCTATTTGTGGTGAATAAATTCTAATTTATAAATTCCTTTTGTGGAAAGATGTAGAATAAGTTTGAGCAATTTTGGAGAATAGCGGTGATTTAAAATTTTATTTTCATTTTACCACGCCTTTATTAACAGTTAATAAGTAGTCAACACTAAAAAAATGAGTATGTGTGTTTTGTTTTTAAGGTATGTTGAAAAATTAAACATAAAGTAATAAAAACCATATAAACATTGTTGTTCGATATTTAATTATAAATCAACAACTATGTGAATTAGTGTTGATAACAGTTAGTTAAATACATTTGCTGCCTGTGAGTAACTAAGTTATCCATAAATTAACACTTGTAATAGTAATAAGTGTTTATATATAAATATAGTATTAAATATTATTACCCGAGATATGAACATTGATTTTAAGAAAATTGAAGACAACGGATTTTATAATGTTGAGCTTGATCCAACGCTTGATTTGTTTGCAGCTATCAATAATTTAAAGAAAGAAAAAAATGCTGTTGTGCTAGCACATTTTTATCAGGAGCCAGATATACAAGATGTGGCAGACTATATTGGTGATAGTTTAGGTCTTGCACAAAAAGCTGCTGAAACCAATGCTGATATTATTGTTTTTGCAGGTGTACATTTTATGGCTGAAACTGCAAAAATTCTTAATCCATCAAAAAAGGTATTGTTGCCTGATTTAAAGGCCGGCTGTAGTTTGGCAGACTCTGCACCAAAAAACTTATTTAAAGCCTTTAAAGATAAACATCCTGACCATTTAGTGATAAGCTACATTAACTGCACTGCTGATATAAAAGCATTGAGCGATATTATTTGTACATCAAGCAACGCAGAAGCTATTTTAAATAGTTTGCCACAAGACCAAAAAATAATATTTGCACCAGATAAAAACTTGGGTGGATACTTGAATAAAAAAACTGGTCGTAATATGTTGTTGTGGAATGGGGCTTGTATGGTTCACGAAATATTTAGTTTGGAAAAAATTATCAAACTTAAAGTTCGTCACCCGCAGGCACAATTAATTGCACATCCCGAGTGCGAAGAAGCTGTGTTGAATATTGCTGATTATATTGGCAGCACCACACAATTGTTAAAATATTCGCAAAATAAGAATTGCAACGAATTTATTGTTGCTACCGAAACTGGCATTTTACATAAAATGCAGCAAACAAGCCCAAATAAAACATTTATACCTGCACCACCTAATAATAGTTGTGCTTGTAACGATTGCCCACACATGAAGCTGAATACACTCGAAAAATTATATATCTGTATGCAGTATGAAGTGCCAGAACTTACTATGGATGAAACCTTAAGAATTGCTGCAAAAAAACCTATTGATAGAATGTTGGAGATTAGTAAAGTTGCAGGTTTACTAGGCTAAAAAATTCCTTATTTTAAAAACCTTAAAAAAACCTTAAACTATATTTGTACTTCGAATGTTAAAAGTTATGGAACAAAACGCGAATGAAAGTTTATTTAAATCTGTAAGAAGCTTATTTAAAATTTTAAAACTTGATAAAAAAGATATTTCGAGTATTTATTTTTTTGCCATTCTTGGTGGATTAATTGCTTTAACACTGCCGTTAGGAATTCAAACTATTATCAACTTTGTTGTAGCAGGCACATTATCAACATCAATTATAGTACTAATTATTATTGTAGTAATTGGTGTGTTTATCAATGGCTTAGTGCAAGTAAGGCAAATGCAGATTACAGAAAAGGTAAAGCAAAAAATATTTACTCGCTACTCACTAGAATTTGCAAACAAGCTACCACATCTTAACATAGAAAAATTAGATAAATACTATTTACCAGAACTTGTAAACAGGTATTTTGATGCTCCCTCATTAACAAAAAGTTTAGAAAAAATTTTACTCGATGTTCCTACAGCAATTATCCAAATAGTTTTTGGATTAATTTTACTATCATTCTATCATCCAATTTTCATTGGTTTTGGATTATTTCTGATAGTAATTTTACTAGCAATAATTAAATACACTTCACCACAAGGATTAGCTACAAGTTTAAAAGCAAGCGACTATAAATATGCAATAGCAAGTTGGTTAGAAGAAATGGCAAGAGTGATAAAATCTTTCAAGTATAGTAAAGACACTAATCTTCACTTAAAAAAGGCCGATAAATTAGTTAGTGGTTATTTAGATGCCAGAACATCTCATTTTAAAATATTGCTTACACAATACTGGAGCTTAATAACCTTTAAAATAATTATTACTGCTGCAATGCTTATTGTTGGTAGTTATTTGGTAATAGATAATCAAATTAATGTAGGTCAGTTTATAGCTGCCGATATTGTAATTATTACCATTATGAGTAGTATTGAAAAATTGATTAGTAGTTTAGATAAAGTGTATGACACACTTACATCTATTCAAAAATTAAGTAAAGTAATTGATAGCGAAATTGAAACTTCTGGCACCAGGGAATTAACTACAATAAACAAAGGTGTTACCATAGAATTTATAGATGTTAATTTTGGATATGATACTAAACAGGTTTTAAAAAATCTTTCATTTAAAATACAAGCAGGACAAATGATTTGCTTAAGTGGAGCATCTGGCTCTGGAAAATCATCAGTATTAAGATTATTAACAGGAGCGTTTACAAATTTTACAGGAACTATTTTAGTAGACAATGCACCCATTGGAAATTATAGCTTAAAAAGTTTAAGAAATCAAACAGGAATTTTATTGAGCCAGCAAGATATTTTTAATGGAACATTACTCGAAAATTTAACAATGGGTAGTGCTGATATTTCTATTGATGAAGTAAATAAACTAAGTGATAAACTTAACCTAAAAGACTTTATTAAAACCTATAAAGATGGCTATGATGCAATATTGGATACCCAAGGCAAAAAAATTAACGCTAACATTCAACAAGAAATTTTGTTAGTAAGAGCATTAGTAGGAAATCATAGATTACTGTTGCTAGAGAATCCTTTTAATAATTTAGAACCAAAAGAAATAGTGGCTTTATTGGATTATTTACAAAATGATAATACAGCAACTATCATCATTACATCTGATGATGAGAATGTGAGAAGCAAATGTGATGTGATCATTAATCTTAAATAATTGTATGGAAATTTTACAGCATAATATAGATGAGTTGTATCAGCAAAATGCTTTACAATCCTATAAAAAAATATACAGGGTAAATAAACAAAGTAGTGTAAAGCGTTGGTTAATTAGTACACTTTGTATTTGTGCTGTGGTTATGTTTTTACC
>JAPLER010000090.1 GCA_026391115.1 Bacteroidota bacterium
ATAAAGGTGATTTGGAGATTAAAGAAAGCGAACAATATTTTGATGAAGCCACCAATACTTTTTTAGCAGATAGATTTATTAAAGGAACTTGCCCTAATTGCAGCTACGACAATGCTTTTGGAGACCAATGCGAAAAATGTGGCAAAAGTTTAAGCCCTGAAGAATTGATAAATCCTGTATCAACTTTAAGTGGTAATGCACCTGTAAAAAAGGCAACAAAGCATTGGTATTTGCCACTCAATAAACACGAAGATTTTTTACGTGAATGGGTGTTAAAAGAGCATAAAGATGATTGGCGTGCAAATGTTGTTGGCCAAGTAAAAAGCTGGATTGATGGAGGCTTGCAACCACGTGCAGTTACAAGAGATTTGGATTGGGGGGTGAGGCTGCCCCCCCAACCCCCCAAGGGGGGGAATGAGGACACCACTCATAAATCTAAAGATTCTTATAATTATAGAACAGCTGACCCAATGACGTATAGTTTGCTAAAAGACTATGCTGAAAAACATAGAAGCCAACCAACAGAAGCCGAAAATGTTTTGTGGGAATTGCTTAGAGGGAAAAAATTAGGCGGCTATAAATTTAGAAGACAACATATTATAAACAATTTTATTGCGGATTTTATTTGCTTAGAATACAACCTAATAATTGAAGTTGATGGACTTATACACCAATTACCAGAAAATATAATTAGTGATATTGAAAGAACAGAACAGTTAAATAAACTTGGGTTTGAAGTAATAAGATTTACAAATAATGAAGTGTTATTTGAAACAGAAAAAGTGCTTGCAAACATCTCTAAAAAGTTAGAAAAAATTGCTAATAGTGAACCTGTTTCACAAATCCCCCCCTTGGGGGGTGGGGGGGCAAAAGTTCTTTACGTTTGGTTCGATGCTCCAATTGGCTACATTAGTGCAACAAAACAATGGGCTTTAAATAACGATAAAGATTGGAAACCTTATTGGTATAATGATGATACTAAGTTGGTTCATTTTATAGGAAAAGATAATATTGTTTTTCACGCCATTATTTTTCCTGTAATGTTAAAGTTGAATGGAAATATTTTGCCTACAAATGTGCCAAGTAATGAGTTTATGAATTTGGAAGGGGATAAAATGAGCACCAGCCGTGGCTGGAGCATTGAAATGGATGATTATATAAACGATTGGATTAAACCAGAAAATGGTGGTGGGCAAATGGCTGATGCGTTGCGTTATTACTTAACTGCTATAGCACCAGAAACTAAAGACAGTGAATTTACTTGGAAAGGATTTGCTCAATCATACAAAAGTGAGTTGAGCGATATTTTAGGAAATTTTGTAAACAGAACTTTTGTGTTGATGCACAAATTATGTGGTAGTAAAGTGCCTAAGTTTCATAATGATATTATTGATGAAGATGATAAAGAGTTAGTGAATGAAATTCAAAATTCAAAATTTAAAATTCAAAATAATTTAGAGGAATATAAATTTAGAGATGCACAATTTGAAGTGATTGATTTGGCAAGAAAAGGCAATCAATATTTGCAAAAGAAAGAACCTTGGAAACGCAAAGCTGTTGATGGAAAATATTCAACGGAAGATCAACAACATATTGATAATTGTATTCATTTATGTTTACAATTAACTGCAAATCTTTCTATATTAATTCATCCATTTTTACCTTATACTTCTAAAAAAATGTTGAAGATGATGAAAGTAGTAGAAAGAATGCTAGATTGGGAAAATGCAGGAAAGATAGATTTATTGAAAGTGGGTTACAGCCTTAATGCACCAGAAATTTTATTTAGAAAAATAGAAGATGCAGAGATTGATGCTCAAATTGAAAAGTTAAAATTAAAAAGCCAAAAAGTTAAAGAAAGTAAAGTGGAAGCAAATAATATTATAGAACCCTTAGTTGCAAACGTTAAACCAGAAATTGTGTTTGATGATTTTGCAAAAATTGATTTAAAAGTAGGAACAATTTTAAGTGCAGAAAAAGTAGAAAAAGCAGATAAGCTTTTAAAACTAGAAGTTGATTTAGGATTTGAAAAAAGAACTATTGTAAGTGGCATTGCAATGCATTTTGCTCCAGAGAATACTGTAGGTAAACAAGTGACAGTTGTTTGTAATCTTGCACCACGTAAAATGCGTGGTATAGAAAGTAATGGAATGATATTAATGGCAGAAGACAAAGCAGGTAAACTGCACTTTGTAAATCCAGATAATAAAGTAGATGAAGGAAGTGGTGTGAGTTAGTTTTATGATAAAAATCATATTCAACAGTATCATCAGTCACCTTTAAAAAATATGCTGCAAACTAACTTGCAGCATATTTTTTTATATGCCTAAAACTGTAGAAATAAGTATTCAATGTTTTCATTGTGGGGAAGACTGTAATCATAATGATATTGTTATTGAGGATAAAAATTTTTGTTGCGATGGCTGTAAAACAGTGTATCAAATACTCAATCAAAATGGACTTTGTACTTACTATGATATTACCAAACAGCCAGGTATAAATCAAAAAGTAAAAGTTAGAGAAAGCAAGTTTGCATTTTTAGATGACGATACAATAAAAGATGCTTTAACTACTTTTAAAGATACAACATCAACACATATTACACTTTACCTGCCACAAATACATTGCAGCAGTTGCCTGTGGTTGTTAGAAAACTTGCATCAACTGAATAATAGCATAGTCACCACCAAAGTAAACTTTCCCAAAAAAGAAGTCGATGTTGTATTCAATCATCAAACCATAAGTTTAAGGCAAGTGGTAGAACTGCTTACCAGTATTGGTTACGAGCCATATATTAGTTTAAACAATTTAAAACAAGCACCTAATACTGTATCTAAATCTAAGATTTATAAACTAGGTGTTGCAGGGTTTTGTTTTGCCAATATTATGCTGCTTAGTTTTCCAGATTATTTTGGAATTGATGCATCAGATAAAAAACTCATTCAACTATTCAGATACTTAAATGTTGTATTGGCATTACCTGTATTTTTTTACTCAGCATCAGAGTTTTATATAAGTGCTTATAAAAGTTTAAAGCACCGTTTTTTAAATATAGATGCACCTATTGTTTTGTCTATTATTATTACGTTTAGTAGAAGTTTATATGAAGTGTTTACAGGAATTGGTGTAGGTTATTTTGATAGTATGAGTGGTATTGTTTTTTTTATGTTGATAGGAAGAGTGCTGCAAGACAAAACCTATCAGCAATTGAATTTTGAAAGAGATTATACATCATATTTTCCTATAGCAGTAACACGAGTAAAAGAAGATAAAGAAGAAACTGTTGTATTGCCAGATATTCAATTAAATGATACATTGCTGATACATAATAGTGAACTTATACCAGCAGATGGCATATTAACTAGAGGTAAGGCTTTGATAGATTATAGTTTTGTAAATGGAGAGAGTATTCCTGTTGAAAAAGAAATGGGTGAAATTGTTTATGCTGGTGGTAAACAATTGGGCAGCAATATTGAAATATTGGTTATTAAAGAGGTTGCACAAAGTTATTTAACCAAGTTGTGGAATAAAACAGAAGCCAATAACGCACAAAATAGATATCAAGAAAAATCATTTGTGCATATACTAAGCCAATACTTTACTTGGATAATTTTTACAGTTGCTTTACTGGGTGGATTGTACTGGTTTTTACACGATGCTTCAAAAATGTGGAACGTAATTTCTGCAGTACTAATTGTAGTTTGCCCTTGTGCTTTGCTATTAAGCAACACATTTACCAATGGTCACATATTACGTATTTTGAGTAAAAATAATTTGTATTTACGCAATGCTCAAACCATTGAGGATATTGCAAATGTTGATACTATTGTGTTTGATAAAACAGGTACATTAACCACAGGGGAATATAATGATATTGTTTATACCGGTAAACCATTAACCAATAATATTAAACAAAAAATAGCATCGCTGGCTGCACAAAGTTTGCATCCCATAAGTAGAGGTATTGTACAGTGGGCTAATATTAATAGTAAAATTAAAGTAAGTGCCTATAAAGAATATGTTGGCAAGGGAATAGAGGGCTTTGCTGGAGAAGATTTTATAGCTTTAGGTAAAAAAAGTTTTGTGTGTGGAGAGGCAGATGAATCAACAGATGCTTCAGTGGTTTATGTAGCTATAGAACAACAGTTAATAGGAAAATTTACTTTTAAAAATCATTATAGAGAAGGCGTTGAAAAAGTAATTAATAAACTTAAATCAAAATATCAATTAGCTGTTTTAAGTGGTGATAATAGCAGCGAGAAAAATTACTTACAAAAATTACTTGGCTTTACAGCAAGCATATCTTTTAATCAACAACCAGAAGATAAATTAAATGGAGTAAAACGACTGCAAGCAAAAGGAAAGAAAGTAATGATGCTTGGCGATGGATTGAATGATGGTGCTGCATTACAACAAGCTAATGTTGGTATTGCAATTACGGATAATACCAACAACTTTACACCAGCAAGTGATGCCATTTTTGATGGAAATAATTTTAATAAACTGCATAGTTTAATACGTTTGTGCAAGTTCAATAAACAAATTGTATTAACCGCTTTTGTTGTTTCTATTTTATACAATATTGTTGGCGTTTCCATTACACTTAGTGGCAATATGCAACCCTTAGTTGCAGCCATATTAATGCCCATAAGTTCTATTAGTATTTTGCTATTAACATTTGGCTTGGCACAAATTGGTGCAAAATACTTTAAACTGGATAAACGTAAATAATACTTTTTTAATGTCCCAAAACTATTGTTTTAATATCTATTCATATTATATGATTAAAATCATATAAGCTCTTGTTGTATGTCATTGCACGACTCTTACTCCACAAATAGTTTTGTATTTCAAAAAATAGTATGAGTGTTATCATTATTCTACTACTAGCCAGTATTACAGTAGCTGCTTTGTTTTTAGCAGGTTTTATATGGAGTGTAAAATCTGGTCAATATGAAGATGATGTATCTCCATCTATTAGAATTCTTTTTGATGATAAACCCAATTCAACTACTACAAAACGATAAACCAACACTTAATCAATATGCAATTAGAGAAATTTTATTACGACAACAAGATTGTAAAATGGTTTGCTTATGCAACTATTCTTTGGGCAATTGTAGGTATGCTAGCAGGTGTGTTAGCTGCTGTTCAAATTTATTTACCTGCTGCTAATTTTAATTTTGCACCAACAACATTTGGTCGTGTTAGACCAGTACATACCAATGCAGTAATTTTTGCCTTTGTGGGCAATGGTATTTTTATGGGTGTTTACTATTCATTACAACGCTTGTGTAAAACAAGAATGTTTAGCGATACTTTAAGTAAAATACATTTTTGGGGATGGCAAAGTATTATTGTAGCAGCTGCCATAACATTACTTGCTGGTTATACAACTGGTAAAGAATATGCAGAATTAGAATGGCCTATTGATATTGCTATAACTCTTGTTTGGGTTCTTTTTGGTATCAATATGTTTGGTACAATAATTAAACGAAGAGAAAGTCATATTTATGTTGCTATTTGGTTTTATATAGCAACTTGGGTTACTGTAGCAATGTTGCATATAGTTAATTCATTTGAGTTGCCTTTTTCTGCTTTAAAAAGTTATAGTTGGTATGCAGGTGTGCAAGATGCATTAGTGCAATGGTGGTATGGCCATAATGCGGTTGCATTCTTTTTAACAACACCTTACTTGGGTATTATGTATTATTTTTTACCCAAAGCTGCAAATCGTCCAGTATATAGTTATCGCTTATCAATTATACATTTCTGGGCATTAATATTTATTTATATATGGGCTGGCCCACACCACTTGTTATATACAGCCTTGCCAGATTGGGCTCAAAGTTTAGGTGTTGTTTTTAGTGTTATGTTAATAGCACCAAGTTGGGGAGGGATGTTAAATGGCTTATTTACATTGCGTGGTGCTTGGGATAAAGTAAGAGAAGATCCTGTTTTAAAATTTATGGTTGTGGCTATTACTTGCTATGGTATGGCTACGTTTGAAGGGCCATTGCTTAGTTTAAAAAGTGTTAATGCAATTTCTCACTTTACCGATTGGACAATTGCTCATGTGCATGTGGGTGCATTAGGGTGGAATGGCTTTTTAACTTTTGCTATTTTATATTGGTTAATACCAAGAATTTTTAATACTAAACTATACTCTACAAAACTTGCTGCTAATCACTTTTGGATTGGTACAATAGGTATTATTTTATATGCAGTACCAATGTATTGGGCAGGGTTTGAACAAGCAAGTATGTGGAAACAATTTAATGATGATGGCACTTTAAAATATCAATTTCTTGAAACTGTAACACATATTATTCCTTTATATGTTGCAAGAAGTATTGGTGGTACATTGTATTTAATTGGTGCGTTAATGATGGTGTATAATTTAAGAAAAACAATTGCTACAGGTAAATTAATAGCAAATGAAGAAGCAGAAGCTGCACCAATTTCTAAACACACAGAAACTCATGGAAAACAATATTGGCACAGATGGATTGAAAAAAGACCAATGCAAATGCTAGTATTTAGCTTAGTTGCTGTAGCTATTGGTGGTTTGCTTGAATTAATTCCAACTTTTCTTGTAAAAGAAAATATCCCAACAATTGCTTCTGTAAAACCCTACACACCACTTGAATTACAAGGTAGAGATATTTATATAAGAGAAGGATGTTATTTATGTCACTCACAAATGATACGTCCATTTAGAGATGAAGTAGCACGATATTCTCCTGGTAATAATGAAGGTTATTCTAAGGCTGGTGAATTTGTTTATGATCATCCATTTCAATGGGGAAGTAAAAGAACAGGGCCAGACTTGGCTCGTATTGGAAAAAAATATAATGATAGCTGGCATTACAATCACATGCTAGAACCACAAAGTATGAGTCCTGGATCTATTATGCCATCCTATCCTTGGTTGTTTGATAATAAAATTGATACAGCTATAACACCTGCAAAAATCAGAGCTATGATAACGCTAGGTGTGCCTTATGAGAAAGGATATGATTTAAAAGCAAATGAAGATTTGATGAAACAAGCAAAGGGTATAAAAGACAATCTTAAAAAAGATAAACTAGAGGTAGCAACAGATGCAGAAATAGTTGCATTGATTGCCTACCTACAAAGAGTTGGAACAGATATTAATAAAAAAAATTAGACATAAGAATATTTACAATTCTTATTCATAAAAAATAATTCTATACAATGAAATTCATTAATTATTTAGAAAAAATAACAGGTGTTGATATTTATGCATTAACATCTTTCTCCATCTTTTTCATCTTTTTTATTGCTATGGCATTTTGGGCTTTTAAAGCAGATAAAAAACTAATTGATGAGATTAATAACATACCATTAAACAACTAATAAAAAATTACAATGAAATACTTGAATAATAAATTAATAAAGCTGTGTTTATTGGTGTTAATGATTGCACCATATAATTTATTTGCAGCAGCACCAAAGGTTTCAGACTTATCTAATCCAACAGCTCAAATATTATTGGGTGTAGTGGTTGCTTTGGCTATATGTATAATACTATTGGCTTATGTTGTATTAAGTGCAGCACAATTACATCTCAAAAAATTTCAACAAGAAAAAAGTAATAGCAATAATTCAAAAGCTATACTAACAGTTGCTTTTACCATATTAAGTGTAAGTGCATTTGCTGCAGATGGCGATGTTTTAAAACAAACATCAGATACAATTGCAGGTATTCAATCTTCATCGTTTTATGCATTGATTGGTGCAATTGTTGTAGAAATAACTATCCTATTTTTTTTAATAACTAACCTTCGCTTTTTATTAAGGACAGAAAAAGTAACACTAGAAACTGCTACAGAAGATGTTGTTGTTATTGAACAAGAATCTAAATGGGAAAAATGGTGGGATAAAGTAAATAGCTTTAGACCCATTAAAGAAGAAGCACAAATTGATTTGGGACATAATTATGATGGTATTAGAGAGTTAGATAACAAACTTCCTGGTTGGTGGCTATATGGCTTTTATGGTTGTATCATTTTTGCAGGTATTTATTTATGGCGTTACCACGTTTCTCATACAGGATTATCTAGTAAAGAAGAATTGCTAGTAGCTATAGCAAAAGGGGAAAAAGATAAAGAAGAATATTTAAAAACAGCAGCAAATAATGTTGATGAAAAAACAGTAAAATACTTGAACAATGATGCGGATATAGCGGCAGGCAAAGCCATATTTAATCAAAACTGTATTGCTTGTCATGGCGATAATGCAAGTGGCTTGGTGGCTGGAAATCCAGGAACTGGCCCCAACTTAACTGATGATTATTGGTTACACAAAGGAAGTATTAGTGATATTTTTTATAGCATAAAATATGGTTGGACAGATAAAGGAATGAAGTCTTGGAAGGAGGACTTCTCTCCAACAAAAATAGCACAACTGGCAAGCTACATTAAAAGTATGCATAGTAAAAATGCAAAAGGAAAAGACCCACAAGGAGAGCTTTTTACTGAGATAGAAAATGCAGCAATTGATAGTACAAAAATTAATGCAGCTAAGGATACTATGAAAACAGAAAAACCCATAGTTGCAGATACAAAGAAATAAAAACTACAAATGATTTCAGACGTCGATCATATAAACGAACCACTTACAGAACAATTTAGAGATAGAATTGCTACGGTTGATGATAAAGGAAAACGCAACTGGATTTATGCTTATAAGCCTAAGGGCAAATTTTATAACATACGAACATTTTTGAGTATTTTTTATTTCATTATATTTTTTGGTTTGCCATTTGTTTCTCTCAATGGCAGACCATTCTTTTTATTTAATATACCCAAGGGAAGGTTTATCATTTTCACAAAAGTGTTTTGGCCTCAAGACTTTTTCATTTTTGGTATTACAATGATAACATTCATTTTCTTTATCATTCTTTTCACCGCTGCTTTTGGCAGATTATTTTGTGGTTGGGCTTGTCCACAAACCAATTTTATGGAAATGATGTTTCGTAAAGTTGAGTACTTAATTTTAGGCGATGCTGCTGCACAAAAACAATTAAAAAATTCGGCTTGGACAAATAAAAAAATATTTAAAGTAGCTTTAAAACATATTGTATTTTTTTTACTATCATTCATAATTGCAAACTTCTTCTTGGCATATATTATTGGTATTAAAGATTTAGAAAAAATTATTACAGAACCAGTATTTGAGCATATTGTAGGTTTTTTTTCTTTGATTGTTTTTAGCTTTATTTTTTATGCAGTATATGCTTTTTTTAGAGAGCAGGCTTGCACAGTTGTTTGTCCTTATGGTAGGTTGCAAAGTGTATTGCTCGATAAAAACTCAATGATTGTGGCTTATGATTATAAACGAGGAGAGCCACGAGGAAATGCAAAAAAAGATGCAGACAAAAATTTGGGTGACTGTATTGATTGTTTTCAATGTGTAAAGGTTTGCCCTACAGGTATTGATATAAGAAATGGTGTGCAAATGGAATGTGTTGGCTGCACAGCTTGTATAGATGCTTGTGATAATATTATGCAAAAACTTCATAAGCCAACTGGTTTAATTAGATATGCATCGGAAAATGCAATTGCTAATAATGAACCATTGCGTTACACCAAGCGAATGAAGTTTTATACATTTTTATGTTTACTATTATTGAGCATTTTAAGTTTTTTATTATTTACTAGAAAAGATATTGATGCAACTATAATGAGAACACCTGGTATGTTATTTCAAGAAGTTGGAAAAGATTCTGTATCTAATTTGTACAACCTTAAAGCAGTAAATAAAACAGTTGCAGATGTGCAATTAACAATACAACTTTTAGATGCTGATGGAAAAATAAATGTTATAGGAAAAAACTATGTAACAGTTAATAAAGAAGCACAAGGTGCAGGAACATTTTTTATTGTTTTACCAAAAAAATATATCAAACAAAGAAGCACACATTTAAAACTTGGACTTTATGAAGGCAACAAACAAATTGCTGTTGTTAAAACCAACTTCTTGGGTCCTGTAGGAGATTAAATTTTTAAAACTATTAATATGAATTGGGGAAATAAATTAGTACTAGCTTTTGTTGCTTTTGTTGCTTTAATGGCAACATTAGTTTATAAGTCTATGAATACAAAATTTGAATTAGTATCAAAAGATTATTATAAAGATGAACTAAAGTATCAGGATAAAATTGATGCTACATCTGCTGCTGCAAAATTGGGCGAAGTATCAATTACTACAATTGCAGATAGTGTTCAAATAAGTTTTCCAAAAGAATTAGAAAACAGTATTATAAATGGTAGTGTTTGGTTTTATTGTAATACAGATGAAAAAAAAGATAGACATATTGATTTTGCACGTGTTACAAACAATAAATTTTTAATACCAACAAGCCAATTATCTAAAGCTAATTATCAGGCAAAAATTAGTTATGCTGTAAATAACAACCATTATTATTCTGAAAAACAAATAACCATTCAATAATTATGATGCAATGGTTTATATATGCTTTTATTTTAGGTTTTGCAGGTAGTTTTCACTGTGTGGGTATGTGTGGTGCTATTGCATTATCATTACCAATTCAGCATTTGCATTCCACACAAAAAAATTTTGGAATACTATTTTATAATATTGGTAGAATAATCACATATGCAATTATTGGTTTGTTTTTAGGATTAATTGGGCGTGCATTTTATATAGGAGGTTTGCAACAAACTATATCTATTGTTGTTGGTATTGTAATGTTATTATTTGTTGTTGCTAATTATTTAACTACCAAAAAAGTTCAGCTAAAATTTATTTTAAAATTTCAAGTTTATATTCAAGCTGTTTTGGGCAATTTTTTAGTTAAGCAAAGCTTATCTAGCTCTTTTTTTATTGGATTACTAAATGGTTTATTGCCTTGTGGTATGGTTTATTTTGCATTGGCTGCTGCCTTAACTTCTACAACAATTTACGGCTCTATTTTTTTTATGATAATGTTTGGAATAGGTACAATTCCTTTAATGATTTTAGTTTCATATTTTGGAGTTTTTGTTAATCTTTCTTTACGTAATTCTATAAAAAAAGCAATGCCATATTTTATGCTGTGTATTGGTGTTTTGTTTATTCTTCGTGGGTTAAATTTGAATATTCCATTTATTAGTCCATTAATAGATAATGCTGCTGCAAGAACAATAAGTTGTCATTAGTGTTTCATAAATTTTAATCAAAGTGGTTGGTAAAAGATGGTGTTATTCAATTTCGTCTTTTATTTGCCCACGATTAATATGAAAAAGTTAAAAGAAAAATGGAAAGTTAGTTGGTTGCAGTTTGCATTTATTTTCTGCACGTTTGCTTTGGGGGGTAGTTTATGTGGCTTTGCAGCAAGAAAATTGTTGGGTTTGTTCGATATGGAACAAGGCTTTTTTTATTACCTTTTATATTTTATTGTTTTAACTATTTTTTGGCCTTTGGCAGTTATTGTAGTTAGTATTCCTTTTGGGCAGTTTTCTTTTTTTAAAAATTATATTACAAAACTTTTTAATAGGTTGTTTGATAAATAAAAATCCCCACACAAAATTTGTGCAGGGATTTTAACTATAAACAAAACCAACTGAATGAGACTACATTGAAAACTTATCTAGTAAAATAGTTCCAAGATAAATTTGATTGACATCGTGTTTAGTGCTTGTTGTGTTTTTTTTAATGCTGCTATCAATCGTCTTTGGTTGTAACATTTCTTTTTCTTTTAATAATCCTTTACGTTTATCTTCTAGTTCTTTTTGTTGCTTTTCAATTTCATCTAAAGCATCTTTTGTATTTTCCATTTCTTCATTTGTATGAGCTGTATTTTTAAGCTCTCTTTCGCCCATTATCATTTCTTCATCTTTATTCCAGTGCAAACTGTTGTTCCAGTTATTATTCCAATTTAAGGTTACTTTATGTTTTTTGTTTAAGTTAAGATCAAACCAATGGTACACATCAATACTACCATCCATTTCAATTTTTTTGCCTTGAGGTATTTCAATAACAACTAAAATTTGTTGGTTTCTAAATTTGTCTTGCTGTGTTACAAAAATCCCTGTTGGTAATGTCAATACACTATCATTTTGTACAATATTAAAGTTAACTTTTTGTGCAAATTCTTGCGATTGTTT
>JAPLER010000199.1:0-6488 GCA_026391115.1 Bacteroidota bacterium
AAAAAAGAAACTAAAGTGGTTGAGTGGGAGTAAAATAATGGTTAGTTATTGGTGATTAATTATTAATGAAAAGCACTAAATATCATAGACACATTCAAAATTTATAATTTAACATTCAAAATTATTTAAGCCTTGTTTCCATTTAACTCCATAAAAGAATATCAACAACAATTATTGAATAACAACATTACTTGTGTTGACACAGTGAAATCTTATTTACAACAAATAGAAAGCAATAAACACTTAAATGCTTTTATAGAAGTATTTGAACAAGATGCCTTGCAGCTAGCTGTAAGCCTTGATGCAGAAAGACTTTCTGGAAAAAAATTAGGTAAATTACACGGTGTAATTGTTTCAATAAAAGATGTTATTTGTTACAAAGGGCATCAAGTATCTGCTGCATCAAAAATTTTAGAAAACTATACTGCAGTGTATAATGCAACATTAGTTGAGAAATTATTGCAAGAAGGTGCCATTATTATTGGTAGAAACAATTGTGATGAATTTGCAATGGGCAGTAGTAGCGAAAATTCTTTTTATGGCATTATAAAAAATGGTATTGATGTAACACGTGTACCAGGTGGCAGCAGTGGTGGAAGTGCAGTTGCTGTACAAATGAATATGAGTATGATTTCTCTTGGTAGCGATACAGGAGGAAGTGTGCGTCAACCAGCAGATTTTTGTGGAATTGTAGGCCTTAAACCAACTTATGGTCGTATTTCTCGTTATGGTTTAATTGCATATGCTTCTTCATTCGATCAAATTGGCATCTTCGCTCAAAGCATTGATGACGCTTCATTAGCACTGGAAGTTATTGCAGGTGCAGATGATTTTGATAGCACTGCATCGCAACAAGAAGTACCAAGTTACTCTACACAATTATCATCTGATAAAAAATACAAATTCGCATACTTTAAACAAGCTATTGAACACGCAGGGCTTGATAAAGAAATGGCAGCTGCTATTAAAAAATATTTTGAAGTATTAACGCAGAATGGACATACAGTTGAGGCAGTAGAATTTGACTTGCTTGATGAAACCATTCCAACTTATTATGTATTAACCACCGCAGAAGCAAGTAGCAATCTTGCTCGTTTTGATGGTGTGAAATATGGTTATAGAGCTACCGGAAATTTTGATAGTTTACAAGCTATGTATAAGCAAACACGTAGTGAAGGTTTTGGTAAAGAAGTACAACGTAGAATTATGTTGGGAGCTTATGTTTTAAGTGAAGGATATTTTGATGCCTATTTTACCAAAGCACAGCAGGTGCGTCAATTGCTAAGCAATACTACAAAAAAAGTATTTGAGCAATACGATGCCATCCTCTCTCCTACTGTTCCTACAACTGCATTTAAAATTGGCGAAAAAAGCAACGATAGTGTTGCTATGTATTTAGCAGATTTATATACCGTTTTTTCAAACCTTGTTGGCATTCCAGCAGTTTGTATAAGCAAGTTTAAACACAGTAATGGTATGCCTTTTGGCTTGCAAATAATGGGCAAGCATTATCAAGAAACTGAAATGCTAAGTATGGCTAAAACAATAGAATCTACTAACTAATCATTCTACAGTTTAAATTTCACACCAGTGTAATTGTGTGGAGTTATTGCTTTTAACTCATTTTTTACAGCAGCACTTACTTTAAGTGTTGCAATAAATTGATGCACAGATTTTTTA
Organism: Bacteroidota bacterium; assembly: GCA_026391115.1. Lineage (GTDB taxonomy): Bacteria > Bacteroidota > Bacteroidia > Chitinophagales > Chitinophagaceae > CAIVPM01. Next base: position 1,681 of record JAPLER010000199.1, read on the forward strand.
TCTATAGTAGCATTTCCTCTACTAAATTCTTTTAATGCTTCGTAAGCATTTGGATATTCTTCTCTACGCAAAATAGTTTGAATAGCTTCAGCCACAACAGCCCAATTATTTTCTAAATCAGCATCAATAGCTTTGCTATTTACAACCAATTTGCCCAATCCTTTTTCAATAGACTTAATAGCTAAAATAGTATGTGCAAATGGAACGCCTAGATTTCTCAAAACTGTACTATCGGTTAAATCTCTTTGCAAGCGAGATATAGGTAATTTACTTGCAAGATGTTGTAATAAAGCATTTGCAACACCTAAGTTGCCCTCAGCATTTTCAAAATCAATTGGGTTTACTTTATGTGGCATTGCACTACTACCTACTTCACCTGCTTGTATTTTTTGTGTAAAATAATTTAAAGAAATATACGTCCACACATCTTTTGCAAAATCCATTAAAATGGTATTGATGCGTTCTACTGCCTGGCAAAATGCAGCTAGGTTATCGTAGTGTTCAATTTGTGTTGTAAACTGTTGCCTTTCTAGTTGTAATTCTTTCTCTACAAATTCATTGGCAAATGAAACCCAATTAGTTTTAGGAAAAGCAATATGATGGGCATTAAAATTACCTGTTGCACCACCAAATTTTGCACTAAAAGGAATTTGTGCCAACAAATGAATTTGATTTTGTAAACGCTCCACAAAAACCATTATTTCTTTACCCAAACAAGTTGGGCTTGCTGCTTGTCCATGTGTACGAGCTAGCATTGGCACATTCTCATTAGCTTTTGCTAATTGATGTAAATGTGTGGTAAGATTAATGATATGTGGCAAATATTCTTTGCAACAAAAGTCTTGCAATAAATATGGAATAGCAGTATTATTAATATCCTGAGAAGTTAAAGCAAAATGAACCCACTCTAACTGCTTATCTTCTTTATGTTGTTTTAGAATATTCTTAATAAAATACTCAACCGCTTTTACATCGTGGTTGGTAGTTCTCTCTATATCTTTAATTTCTTGAGCCTGCTCTAAAGTAAAATCATCTACCATTTGCAACAAGGCCTTTTTTGTTCCAGCATTTATTTTAAAAAACTTCTTTTTACTTAAAAATAAAAAGTACAACACTTCTACCCTAACCCTGCCTTTTATTAAAGCATATTCACTAAAATATTCATCTAAAAAAGCAACCTGATTTCTGTAACGTCCATCAATAGGTGATATAGCAGTAAGTGAGTTTAATTCCATTATGCAAAGAAAAGTAATTATACTTTGAAATTACGTTGTTAAATTGTTATTGATTACAGTTTTAAATACACAGTATTAATAATCAAATAAAAACACCTTTAAATGTGGATAACTCCTCGTTTACAAACCCATTTTTCATATCACTTTTTAGCTTCAAAAACATACATTTGCCACTCAATAAAAAGGTTCAAAAAGTTTAATGTTTAAAGTTTAAGAGGTGGTGTAAAATTCAACCTTAAACTTAAAGCCTTAAATCTTAAACAAAAAAACAAATGGAAGAAAATCAATTACCAGAACAAACAAGCGATAACGATCGTGTGATACAGGTTCCTATTGAGGAACAAATGAAGACGGCGTACATTGACTATTCAATGAGTGTTATTGTGGGTCGTGCTTTACCCGATGTAAGAGATGGTTTTAAACCAGTTCATCGTCGTGTGTTGTATGCAATGAACGAGTTGAGTAATGGAAGTACAAAGCCATATAAAAAAAGTGCTAGAATTGTGGGTGAAGTAATGGGTAAATATCACCCGCATGGCGATGCTAGTATTTACGATACTTTGGTGCGTATGGCTCAAGAGTTTACAATGCGTCATACAATGGTTGATGGTCAAGGTAACTTTGGAACACAAGATGGTGATCCACCAGCAGCAATGCGTTATACCGAGGTTCGTTTGCAAAAATTTGCAGAAGCAATGTTGGAAGATATTGAAAAAGACACGGTTGACTTTCAACCCAACTTTGACGATAGCTTGCAAGAGCCAAGTGTTTTACCTACACGTATTCCTCAATTATTAATCAATGGTAGTAGTGGTATTGCTGTTGGTATGGCAACTAATATGATGCCTCATAATTTAAGTGAAGTAATTGATGGTTGTGTTGCTTATATTGACAATAGAGATATTACTCCAGAAGAAATGTTGCAATATGTAAAAGCTCCAGATTTTCCTACAGGTGGTGTTATTTATGGAATGGAAGGTGTGAAACAAGGAATGCTTACAGGTAGAGGAAGAGTTGTGGTTCGTGGTAAATGTCAAATAGATACCAAACCAAGTGGACGTGAGCAAATCGTAATAACTGAAGTCCCTTACCAAGTAAGTTTAGATGGATTGACTGATAAAATTGGTCAGTTGGTAAATGATAAAACAATTGATGGTATTGCACACGTAAATAATGAAAGTAATAAACGTGAAGGAACTCGTATTGTGGTTGACTTAAAGCGTGATGCAGTTGCCAATATTGTAATTAATATGTTGTATAAATACACAGAACTGCAAACTAGTTTTGGTATTAACAATGTAGCTATCAGCAAAGGCCGTCCTCATATTTTTAATGTAAGAGATTTAATTGCCGAGTTCATTGAGTTTAGAATGGATGTGGTGATTAGAAGAACGAAATTTGAATTAAAGAAAGCAGAGGAAAGAGCTCATTTATTAGAAGGCTATTTAAAAATTATTGCAGATAAAGATCATTTAGATGCAGCAATTTCTATCATTCGTGGAAGTTCAACACCAGATGAAGCAAAAAAATCTTTGATAGCTAAATCTGTTGAAGATAAATGGTTCTTGCCATCTAGTTTATTTAATGAAGATGCTTTAAAACATTACGAACAAGGTATTGGTTTAAGTGAAAAACAAGCACAAGCTATTCTTGAGTTACGTTTACAACGTTTAACAGGAATGGAACGTGAGAAGATTATAGAAGAGTTTAATGGCTTAATGATTACAATTGGCAGATTAAAAGATTTATTGGCAAGCGAACCTTTACGTTTTGAGTTAATTAAAACAGAATTGCTTGAAGTAAAAGCAAAATTTGGTGAACCTCGTCGTAGTGAAATTCAGTATTTAGCTGATGAAGCTAATATGCTTGATTTCATTAAAGAAGAAGATGTGGTGATTACCATTTCACATTTAGGCTATGTAAAACGTACAACTGGTAGCGATTACAGGGCTCAAAAACGTGGTGGTAAAGGTGCAATTGGTGCAAGAACAAGAGATGAAGATTATGTAGAGCATTTGTTTGTTGCATCTACTCACGACACTATGTTATTCTTTACAGAAAAAGGAAGATGTTTTTGGTTGAATGTTTATGAAATACCTGATGGCGAAAAAGCTGGTAAAGGAAGAGCTATTCAAAACCTTATTCAAATTCCACCAGACGATAAAGTAAAAGCCATTATTGAAGTTAGAGACTTACAAGATAAAGAAGCTATTGCTGGTAAATACATTGTGCTTTGTACCAAACAAGGTATTATCAAAAAAACAGATTTAGAAGATTTCAGTCGCCCACGTGCTAATGGAATTAATGCAATTACAATTAGCGAAGGAGATGAATTGTTAGCTGCTCGTTTAACTGATGGTAATTGTGAAATTATGTTAGCAGTTAAAAGTGGCAGAGCCATTCGTTTCCCTGAAGAAAAAGTTCGTTCAACTGGTCGTGGTGCAATTGGTGTTTATGGTATTGAAGTAGATGACACCAAAGACGAAGTTGTAGGAATGATTACCATTAACAGAGACGATAGAAGTAAAACCGTTTTGGTGGTAAGTGAAAAAGGTTTTGGAAAACGTACACCATTGATTGATGCTGATGGAGAAGATGTATATAGAATTACAAATCGTGGTGGTAAGGGTGTTAAAACGATTAATGTTACTGAAAAAACCGGAAAACTTGTTGGTATTCTAGATGTAATGGAAAACGAAGACTTAATTATTACTTGTGAAAGTGGTATTACAATTCGTACCAAAATTTCAGCTATTAAACAAAGTGGTAGAAATACACAAGGTGTTACCTTAATTAAGTTAAAAGGCGAAGATTCAATTGCTGCTATTTCTAAAATTGAAGAGCAAGAAGATGAGGAAGAAGTTGTAGTAGAGAATATTGAAGGTGCTGAAGGAGATACAACAACCAATATTGAAGCTGAAACTAAAAGTGAAGAGAACAATGAAGAAGCGGAAAGTTAGTTTGGCATCATTTTAAACCAAAAGACAGATGATTTATGTAAAATATCAAATCATTTCATCTACTAACAAATTAAAATAAATGAAAAAAATTACATTAACAATTGGAGCTTTAGCGATAACTTCATTATCGCTTTTCTCTCAAGACAAGCAATTTAAAGAAATAGAAGGAAAATACTATTTACAACAATTTGAAACCGTTAAGCAATTAGTTGATAAAGCTATACTTAATCCTACAAATGAAAATAACCCAGAAGCTTGGGTTTGGAAAAGCACTATTGATGCTGTTATTTTTCAAAATGAAAAATTAGCAGCAAGTTGCCCTACTTGCTTAGAATCTAGCTATGAAGCATTTAAAAAGTATGAAACTTTACAACCAGATTTTAAATTAATGTCTCAAGCTCCTTTTAGCTGGAAATCATTAGGCATCATATATGACAACTACTATAATAAAGGTGTTACTGCATTTAAAGCAAAAGATTATGAAACGTCATATACAAGTTTTGAAAGATGTACTCAGATGTCTAACATTATGATGTCAAAAGATTTAAGAAAAAATGGAGGGGCGTTAGATACTATTCCTTTTCTATATGCAGGTTATGCAGCACAAAATGCT
>JAPLER010000199.1:6548-11028 GCA_026391115.1 Bacteroidota bacterium
AATAGCTGAAGCCATTAATTGTTTTACATTGCTAGCAGATAGAAAATATGCAGTTAAAGAAGATGCAGAATTATACAAATTATTATTATCAGATTACATTGAAACCAAAGACAAAGCGAATTTTGACAAATATTTAGCAATTGCACAAGAAGTATTTCCAGCAGAAGATTATCAACCCTACAAATTAGAGTTTATGAATAGAAATTCTAATCTGGACGATAAATTGGCCTTATATAATGCAGAAGACGCAAAGAACGCTTTAACTGGCGAGGATTATATCAATTTTGGTAGTATGTTCTCTCAACATAGCAAAGAAGAGAAAGAAATGCTTGAAAAAAATCCAGCTAAAAAAGCAATATTCGATACAAAAGCAAGAGAAGCATTTACCAAAGCATATAAATTAACCAATAATCCATTAATGGCTTTTAACGTGGGGTTATTATTTTATAATGATTACATAATAGCAGACAATGCACAACGTGCCAACATTAAAACTTTACAAGAAATTAATGCAAGTAAACCTGTTGAAAAAGATCCTAAAAAGAAAGCAGCAGTTGAGGCTAAATATAAGGAACAAACAGAACCTCTAAAAAAAGCAAATGCTGATTTAGATGTTAAAATGATGGATTTGACGAATAGTTCAATTGAATGGCTTGAGAAATTTGTGACTTCAATGAAAGATAAGGCTGATAAGTCTAAAATTGAAAAATCAAGTATCAAAAATTCTGTAAATTACTTAACAAATTTATTTGTTTATAAAATGGATAAAGCACGTGGTAAAGATGTAAAAGCCTACGATGCAGCAGACGCCAAGGTTAAGCTTTACGATGATATGTATAACAAACTAGAAAAATAAAATATTATAAAAAAGGTTGTTGTAAAAACAACCTTTTTTATTTGCAAAAAAATCAAATGAAATATTCTCAACAAATTGGCATTATTGCTGCATTATGTTTAATAGGTAGTTGTTTTTTACCTTGGGTTGAAATAATATCAATGCACAAAATATTAAATGGAATTAATGGTTATGTAAACGAACAATTTACATTTGGAACACAAATTAAAGCTCACTCTTTTTTTTGTATCATCAGTATCATTCTATTTTTACTAAATAAAATTTGGGCTAAACGGACCAATATTTTTGTCTGCTTTTTAAGTTTTACTTGGGCTATAAAAAATTTTATTTTATTTAGAATGTGTAGAATGGGTGATTGTCCAGAAACAAAATTTGGCTTGTGGTTATTAATGTTTTTTGCAATTACAATGTTTATAATGAGCTTACTACCTAAAATTGAAATTCAAAAAAAATAATTATGAAACGTTTATTGTTTTTTGCTGCATTTATTATAATTGGTTTAACTAGTTTTTGCCAATATAATATTCGTTTAATAGTTACAAATGTCGCTACAAAAAATACAGACGATATATACATAACAGGCAACTTCAATAATTGGAATCCAAGAGATGTAAATTATAGATTAAAACCATTTGCCGCAGGCAGAAAAGCAATTGTAATAAAAGATATTCCTGCTGGCACTTATGCTTTCAAATTTACACGTGGTAGTTTTGAAAAAGTTGAAACCGAAGGTGATGGAAGAGATATTGCAGATAGAGTGATTGAGGTTATAGACAAAGATGTGACTGAAGAAATTACTATTAAAGGCTGGAAAGATAACTATCCAGACAAACCAAAACCTTACACAGCTAGTCCACAAGTAAAAATAATGGACACAGCTTTTACCATACCACAGCTAGATAGAAAGCGAAGAATATGGCTATATCTACCTAAAGGTTATGCAACATCCACCAAAACATACCCTGTATTATATATGCAGGATGGGCAAAATTTATTTAATGAGCAAACAGCACCTTTTGGAGAATGGGGTATTGATGAAATATTGGATAGTATTCAAAAAACAAATGGCAAAGAATCTATTGTAGTGGGCATAGATAATGGTGGAGATAAAAGACTAAATGAATATGCACCCTACAACTTTGAAAGCAATAAAAAGAAAATTGAAAGCGAAGGAAAAAAATATGTTGATTTTATTGTTAATACTTTAAAGCCATTTATTGATACTAAATACAGAACGAAAAAGAGTGTAGAAAATACATTTATTGCTGGTAGCAGTATGGGTGGTGTTATTAGCTTATACGCTATGATGCAGTATCCAAAAGTGTTTGGCGGTGTTGGTGTCTTCTCTCCTGCTTTTTGGACAAGTAAAGAATTATTTGTAGAAGCAGCAACTTATAAAAATCCGGGTTTATTCAAAATATACTTTTATTGTGGTTACAAAGAAGGAAAGGAAATGATAGATGATATGAATAAAATGGCTGATATTTTTTCAAACAAAGTAAATATTAAAATGTATAGAACCACAAGTGAATTTGGTCAGCACAGTGAAAAATATTGGCATAAAGAATTCGCCGCTTTTTATGAATGGTTATTAAAAGACTAAAAAAGTTGCAACTTAAAATAAGAATATCATTTTGCTTCATACATAATTAGCAGCACTTCCCTACATTTGCCAACTTAAAAAAAATAATTATGGCAACAACTTCAGACATTAGTCGTGGCGTAGTTTTAAAATTAGATGGCAGCCTTTACAGCGTTGTAGAATTTGGCGAAAATAAAACAGCACGTGCTGCTGCAAAAGTGTGGGCAAAGTTAAAAGGTGTAGATAACAGCAGAACTATTGAAAAAACTTGGAACAGTGGCGAAACAGTTTATCCAGTTAGAGTTGAAAAGAAAAATTATCAGTTTTTATATAAAGACGAAGGTGGTTACAACTTAATGAATAACGAAACTTATGAGCAAATTGCCATTGCTGAAGAAATGATTGATGGCGTTGCTTATTTAAAAGAGGGTGCAGAAGTTGCTGTTTTAATTAATACTGAAACTGACCAACCCATTGGAGCAGAATTACCAGAAAAAATTGTAGTATTAATTACTTACTGCGAACCAGGCGTAAAAGGCGATACTGCAACTCGTGCTACTAAACCTGCAACAATTGAAAGTGGTGCTACCATTCAAGTTCCATTATTTGTTGGCGAAGGTGAAACAATTAGAATTAATACAAAAACCGGAGATTATGTTGAACGTGTAAAAGCATAATTTTTATACAATGAATTGAAAAAATGCGATACTTAAAAGTATCGCATTTTTTATTATATTTATTCAATACTATATTACCTTCATTGCCTTATAATAAATCGTTTGCGTAAATATTAAATATTAAATATCTCATATTAAATCACTAAGCCTTTACCTTTCGCCTTTATAACATTAAAGCTATATGAACAAAAAAGAAATTATCTTTAACCTTGTTCCTCAACAAGGCATTTTACCATTATACTTCAATAAAGATACAGAAGTTAGTATTGAGATTTTAAAAGCATTATATCGTGCAGGTGTAAAAACAGTTGAATATACCAACCGTGGTGAAGCTGCTTTAAAAAACTTTAAAGCTATGAAACAAGTATGTGAAGCTGAAATGAAGGATATGTACTTAGGCGTTGGCACGATTAAAAATGGTGAAATGGCACAACAATTTATTGATGCTGGTGCAGATTATATTATTTGCCCAGGATTGGTAGAAAGTGTTGCAGCTGTTGCAGATAAAAATAATATGCTTTGGGTACCAGGTTGTATGACACCAAGTGAAATAATTAGAGCTGAAACTTTAGGTGCCAAATTGATAAAATTATTTCCAGGCAATTTACTTGGCCCAGATTTTATGAGTGGTATTAAAGAACTGTTTCAAGACCTTAAATTTATGCCAACAGGTGGCGTAGATACTACCAAAGAAAACTTGAGCGGTTGGTTTAAAAGTGGCGTATGTGCTGTGGGTATGGGTAGTAAATTGGTAAGTAAACAATTAATGGAAACTAAAGATTATGCAGCAATTGAGAAAGATACTGTTGCTGTAATGGAAACTATAAAATCAATTAGAGCATCACTAAATAATTTATACCTTATAAATTTTGAATTTTTAATCATAAATGGTATTATATTTAAATTTTTATTTTTAAACATTAATCCTAAACGTTCTATAGATTCTTCATTTTTATTTGTAGTAGTAGTTAACTATCTTGATAGAGCTGTTATTAGTTTGCTGAAAAAAACATTAAGTGGAGAATTTAATTGGTCGGAAACCGATTATGCCAATATTGTAATTTGTTTTCAAGTATGCTATGCATTGGGTATGATGGGTGCAGGAAGACTGATAGATAAACTTGGAAGTAAAATTGGTTATGCAGTAGCCACAACCTTATGGAGTATTGCAGCAATTAGTCACGCTTTAGTATCAAGTACAATGGGCTTTTTTGCAGCTCGTGGTTTTTTAGGAATTACGGAGGCTGGTAATTTTCCTGCTGCAATTAAAACAACTGCAGAATGGTTTCCTAAAAAAGAACGTGCATTTGCTACTGGTATTTTTAATAGTGGGTCAAATATTGGGGCAATTGTTGCACCTCTTAC
>JAPLER010000397.1 GCA_026391115.1 Bacteroidota bacterium
AACTATTCTGCTACCAAAATACAAGAATACTTTAAGGGTAAGATAATTCAATTTCTCACTATTCAGATAGCAAAGAAACTTGCTATTGAAAAAATATCTATCCTTGAGATTAATATTTATCTAGAAGAATTGTCTGCTTTCTGCAAGAATAATATCAACGAAGAGTTCAAGAAGTTTGGTTTAGAGATTATCAATTTCTTTTTCCTATCCATTAATGTACCACAGGATGACCCAAGTGTTATTAAGCTAAAGGAAGCTAAAGACATTGTTGCAAAAGTTAATATAACAGGAAGGGACTTGTACCAGATGGATAGAAGTTTTGATGTATTAGAAAAAGCTGCTGACAATGCAAACGGCTCTGTTGGCAATTTGATGGGAGCAGGAATCGGGTTAGGAGCAGGGTTGAATATGGGTAGCCAAATGGGTAATGTAGCAGGCAATATTAATACGGCAATCAACCCACCACCACCACCTATACCTGCTTTATATTATGCTATAATAAACGGGCAACAAAGTGGTGCATTCAGTTTTGAGCAAATTACCCAATCCATTAATGAATCGAAGATAAACAGGCAAACCTTGCTTTGGAAAACAGGTATGGAAGCTTGGAAAGCTGCTAGTGAGTTTGCCGAGTTATCCAATCATTTTAACCAAATACCACCAACACCACCAATAATTTAAAAGTTGAATAATGAATAAGATGATACTCAATTTAGGCTTTGTATTGTTGTTTTTGAATACAATTATAGGTTTTTTACTCTCTAATTATTCCACCTTTAACTGGATAGCAGCAGACATAGTAATACTCATCAACGTGTTGTTGACTTATGAAGTTAGCAAAAGCAAAAGAAGGGATGGGTTTAAAATAAGCCTTTCCATACTCTTTTCTCTTTTAACTTTTATTATGATGTTGTTAGCGATACTTAGCCCAAACAGATTGAAGGATAATTTCTGCCTGATTGGCATCGCTATTATCTTGTTTGTTGAATTTGCATTATGGTTTGTTACAGGAAGTATAATTGCAATTAATACTAAGAATAAATGTTAAAAAATATGAAAAAATCAATGATATACGAGACAATTAAAACTGCAATTGATAACGGTGTTTTATCACAGCCATTTAATGTTGTAGAAGTAAACAAATGTTGTAATAATTTATTGTCTAAAAGTCCCTCTTTTTTAAGTAAGCATCGTAAAGGAGGTCCTGGAGGTTATAAAGTTTATTTTGTACAAAAATCAAAAGGTGAATATTCAATAGTTTAGATAAAACACAATTTTTAAATTAAAAAATTAATAAAATGCTAGTAAAATGTACATCATGCGGAGCACCGCAAAATGCTTCAACATCACAAGAATGTAGCTATTGCGGTAATCAAATTGAGTTGGAACAAGCTAAGAGCAACTATGAAAAATCTGTTCTAGGTGAAACAGGTAATTTAATGGCAATGGCTGAAACCTCGATTGAAGCAACAAACTTCGAAGAGGCTCTCAGCTATTTTAATCGGGTACTAGAAAAAGAAATCACAAACTCTGATGCTTGGCTTGGGAAAGGGATTGCTATTGTGAATACATCTAAGATTGGAGATATAAAAATTAATGAAGCAATAGCCTATTGGAAAAATGCTATTAAGTATGGAACTAATCAGGAAGCAATGTCAAAACGTGTTTCTAAAGAAATCGTAGAAACTATCAATTCATTCTTCCCAACTATATTTAATCATTACAAGGAATTTAGAACATTGGATAATTCATACAAAGAATTAGTATCTAGGTTTTCTTTGTTATTGAAAGCAATAGATTATGCTGGCGAAATTGATTCAGATAATATCGCAGTTTTTTTTGCAGGATATACACTATGTAAAACAGCTTCAAAAATTACGTTAGATTATGCACTAATGGATATTAAATATTCTGATGCTCAAGGGGTACTTAAAGAAGAAGCAAAAAAATCTGCTAAACTGCGAAAACAAGAAATATTGAGGTTAGCTAATAGTATTTATACAATAGAAGCAGGATATATTGAAAATGTAAAACGAATTGACCCAAAAATTGAGGTAATTAGTTCGGAGGAAGAGTTTAAAAATAGTAAAGAAGGAATTGAAAAAGAAATAATTGAAACGTTTAAAAAAGACCCACTTAATGGTATTAAATTATGGTGGAGTAAAGTACCACCAAAGGGTCGAATAGCTATAATTGCATTAATTATTCTTTTTTTCTTATCTGCAATTTTTAATAAATAATATAAGGTAAATAAAATTATGACACACGCTGCAAAACTTGTTTGGAATAAAGATAATTGGGTTAAGCCAAGTGGTTTGGCACAAGAAGGTGTATTAGTTACATCAGAAAATCCTTATTACTATGGACTTGAGGAATGGTTGAATAATAAAACATTAAAAAACAATACAATAGGATATTTGGACTGCTATCGTGCAAATGAGTATAATGATATTGCTGATATAATGTTGTTTACTCTCAATTTTGAGGATAATAATATCTATCACGTAGGTAATATTTGTAAAGTATCACAAATATTGAATACAAATATTCCTCCAATTAAAACTATGCTAACAAATAATTGGCTTATAAATCCTATTGATGCTGATTTTGTCAGAATTGAAGGGCTTCCTCCATCTGTGGGGATGCCAATCTATAGACAGAACAATTGGAACACTAGTAATATTGTTTCATCACCACCTACTGGGTTTATGGTTAATATTAAGTATGAAAAATTGGTTATATTTAATAAAAAAGATTGGGTTAACGTAACAGAAATGGATAGCAAAATAAATACTCAATGGAAACATTTAGGCACTCGTTATATTCTAGCAAATACTAAATTTAATGTTAAATTAACTAATTATTTATCTGGAATTAAGTGTCATTTCTAAGTGCAACTTTGAGTAGAATATTTTATTATGAATTGGAAAGTATTAAAAACAGAAGATGATTATAACAAAGCAAGCAATAGGCTAATGGATATTTTTCACGCAAAAGAAGGTACTTCCGAAGCGGAAGAATTAGAACTATTGATAGTTTTAATAAAGGATTATGATGATAAGCATTATGTATTACCACAACTAAGCCCATTGGAAGCTATCAAGTATAAGATGGAAGAACGTGGTATGAAAGCTAAAGATTTAGAGCCATTGATAGGAAGTAAAGGACATGTTTCATCCATTCTATCTGGACGAAAAGAAATAACACTTAAAGTTGCATTAAAATTAAAAAATTATTTTCAGTTACCTGCCGAAATGTTTTTACCGACATTAGAGATGCGTTAATTACCAAAAAAAGAGCCTCAATAAATGAAGCTTTTTTTAATACTACTCACTGTCAAAGTAACTAAATTTCATAGCCCTTATTGTTCTAGATATTGCTACTTTATCTATGTAGTGTTTATCAATAATATCATAGCTTTTTTGATATCCTGCTGAGCCAGCTAATCCAGTTTGTTTTTGGAGTTTTGTTAGGAACGTCTTTCGTAAATTCTTAATACTAAATTTATTTGACAACCCTGCTTTACGTTTGAAAAAAGTAAAAGCATGACTCATAGCTTTAGCGACACTTTTTCTATTCATTTTATCATCGCCAACAATTAGGTATTTATCAACACCTATATTATTTTTATAATCCAATTTTATTAGCAATTGCTCTAATTCTGGGGTAATTGGAATAGGTACAATTTTCTTTGGTTTACTGTTATCCCAGTTGTGTGCTCGCTCAAATTTAATATCAATACCAGCCAAATAATCTAATTGCCCATTTTCATCAAACATGATATCTGAGTATTTTAGTTCAACAATTTCCTCACTTCGCATCCCAGTAAATGCAGCAAGTTTGAAACTATCGGCCATCCAACTTCGATACCTATTCTTTCTCTCCTTTTTTTTCCCTACAATCTGTATTGAATCATTTTCATTAACAACCGATAACAACTTTAGAAAATCGCTATCACTAACACTTACTGGATTGGGTTGCTCATATTTCAGTGAGACTTTTCTACAAGGATGTTCTATTGAATAGCTTTTTACATCAACTAAAAAATTGAAAAAAGCCTTCACAGATTTAACTTTATGGTTAAAGGTACTTGGGGCATTAGTGTTTAAATCTATGTGTTCATAATACCTTCCAAATATGTGCTTAGTTATTTTTGTAACTGAATTTTTATTAGTATCAAATCCAATAGAGTCAAGGAATTCTTTAAATTGTAACACATAACCGATAGTTTGCTTGATATGCTTCACAGTGCGTTTTTTTCTTTCGTGAATTGGAACATCTACACCTTCCAACCAATCACTGAACATATAAATACAATCGTCTAATAGTTCTGGACTGGACTTCCTACATTTGAGAGGACATTGCAACTAAGAGCAATTGCTTACTTTTAATTTTATGACAACAGCAAAAAGGTACTACACAACCGAGTTTAAAATCAAAGCAGTAGAACTGAGCAATT
>JAPLER010000228.1:0-2109 GCA_026391115.1 Bacteroidota bacterium
GTTGTAGCCACCACCGCCACCACCAGAGTTTCTGTCTCTGTTGTAGCCACCACCGCCACCACGGCTTCCACCACCACCAAATCCACCTCTAGAACCACCGCCACCACTTGGACGACGTTCGCCAGCAGGACGAGGTTGAGATTCGTTAACTACGATTTTTCTACCATCGTGTTCTGTTTCATTCAAAGCAGCAATTGCAGCTTTACCGTCTTCATCGTTCATTTCAACAAAGCCAAAACCCTTGCTTCTGTCACCTTTAAATTTGTCAGTAACAATTCTAGCAGAAATTACTTCACCATAAGGAGTGAAAAGTGTGTTTAAATCATCATTAGTCATATTCCAACTAAGATTTCCAACGTAAATGTTCATTTTGTAAATGATTAAAAAATTAAAAAATAAATTACAGTAAACCAATCATCCTTTAAGCATTTACAAAAACACTTTAGAAACCTGAATTATTCTGTAATCACATTGCGAATGTAAAGTACTTCTTATTATTAAAATTAATATCACTGGGCTCGTTAATAGGAATTAAGTGAATATGGGCGTGTGGAACTTCAAGCCCAACAGTAACAAGGCTTACACGGTTGCAAGCAAATGCTTTTTCAATAGCTTGTGCAATTGGCTTGGCAAATGTTAATGCTTTACTTAAATACTCATCTGGCAAATCAAATATCTTATCCTCTTCAATTTTAGGTACAACAAGTGTGTGCCCTTTTTGTAAAGGAAAAATGTCTAAGAACGCATAAAATTTGTCACTTTCTGCAATTTTATAACAAGGTATTTCACCTGCAATAATTTTAGAAAATATAGTCATAACGGTTACTGTTTATTTTTAAAAATGCAATACTATTGTGTTTTGTGTATTAAGTTCAACATTTAAAGGTAGAAGGTTCAAAACATTTGTGCATTTGTGGCTAATAAAAATTCACTCTAGGGGTAAAAAACATTAAGATTTATTTTTTTTCTAAAATTATGCAAGGAAAATGTTTCTATTGTTGCATTCTTTGATTCGTTGCGTGGAAAATAGCATCTGATTAATTTTATTGACTAATTACTCAAAAATAATCTTTACGAATAGCATATTATTTTTGTAAAATGATTACTTGTATTCGAACAAATTCAACTAATGAAGATTTTAAAAAACTAGTTAAAGCATTAGATATTGATTTAGCTATTCGTGATGGAGAAGACCATTCTTTCTATGCACAGTTTAATAAAATTGATACACTAAAATATGTTGTTGTGGCATATCATCACAACGAACCAGTGGGTTGTGGTGCTGTTAAAGAATATGCACAAGATACTATGGAAGTTAAAAGAATGTTTGTGCCAGTAGAAAGGAGAGGACAAGGTATAGCTTCAATTGTTTTAAAAGAGCTGGAAACCTGGTGTATTGAGCTTGGCTATAACAGATCTATTTTAGAAACAGGTAAAATGCAGCCAGAAGCAATTAGACTCTATAAGAAAAATAACTATAAAGTAATGCCCAATTATGGTCAATATGCAGGTGTTGATAATAGTATATGCTTTGAAAAGAAATTGATGTAGTAACGCTCATTAGCTCTGCTGCTGTTTATATAAATTAATTGCTACTATATCATTTGTACAAAAAAAGACTGCACCAATTGGTGCAGTCTTTTTAGTTTAAGAAATATTACTAAAGGGAATTATTCTTTAATCAACTTCTTAGTTGTTTTTCCTTCGCTAGTAACAATGCTAACCATATAGAAACCTTTAGTTAGTTTGCTTATGTCAACATTGTTCATACCAATACTTAATGATTGTTTAACTACTTGTTTACCTAGCATATCTGTTACAATAATTTGACCATTTCCAACTAATTTGTTGATGTCAATTTTTACAACATTGTTTGCAGGGTTAGGATACATTGTAAAGTTATTGTCACTAGTCATAACACTATTATTTGTTATGCCTCTTGCAGGACACAATACAACATTTCCAGCAATAGTTCTTGCATTTGTACAACCATTTGAATTAGTTACTGTATAGCTTACAGAGAAAGGACCAGCAGATGGACCTGTAGCACAAGCACCACCTACCGAAATAGACATTACACCTGTTTTACTCCAAACACCACCAGTAGGA
>JAPLER010000228.1:2159-3602 GCA_026391115.1 Bacteroidota bacterium
CACCACCAGTAGGATTACCTACTACATTAAATGTTCTGTTTGCACACCAGCCACCGCTTCCTTGAGGACTTGTAGTACCCGGAGCATAAGCAATTGAAGGTATAGCAGGTTGAGCATTTACAGTAATAGTTAAGCTAGAGAATGCACTACAACCATCAGCATTTGTAACTGTATATCTGATAGCAGTACTACCAGCACTTGTACCTGTTGCAGCACCAAGTGTAGTAATTGTTGCACGACCTGTAGTACTCCAAACACCACCAGTACTTGTTGTACTATATGGAGTGCTTGAACCTACACAAAGTGTGCTGCTACCTGTAACAGCATCAGGAGTAGTAACGTTACTTACTTTAACCACAACAGATGATGATGATGAACATCCATTAACTGGAGGTAATGTGTAAGAAACTATAGCTGTACCGTTTGAAACTGCAGTTACTCTTACTGATTGTGGATTTGTACTACTAGCAATAGCACTTGCAGCAGCAGAGCTGCTAGACCATGTACCACCATTTGTAGCACAATATAAATTGAAACTAGAACTAGTACCTAGTGTACATAATACTTTACTTGAAATACTAGCTCCATTTGCATCTTTAATAGGTGCAATTGCTGGGCTAGGATTAACAGTTAAAGTAATTGTATTACTAGTTATAGGTGTACCTACACAACTATTACTAGAAGTCAATACACAAGTGATTTGATCACCAGTGTTTAAAGTTCCAGAAGCAAATGTGTAAGAACTACTTGTACTAACTGTTGTACCATTTTTCTTCCAAGCATAAGATGGAGTAGAACCGCCATTTGTAATGCTAGAAGAGAATGTTACGTTACTACCACTACAAACTGTACTAGTTGCAGTAGAGATAGAAATTGTTGGAGTTGCAGATGAAGTAGAAGTAACAGTTACACTACCTGTCATATTGGTATTACAACCACCATTTGTAGCAATTGCAGTATACACACCAACAACTTGTAATCCAAAACTAATAGCAGAACCACGACCAGCAACTGGACTACCAGAAGCTACACCGTTTTTGTAAAGTTGATAATTATAACCTGATTGAGAGTTGGCAACACCAACAGCAGCACCAGCAACAGCAGGAGAGCAGAAATTACCGCCACCAGTCATTGCATAAGCAGATGCAGGATTCATAACATTAACTGTTGCAGTAGTAGGAGCACCAGCACAGAATGCAGGAGAAGGGCCAACAGCAGTTACATAGAATGTTACAGTAGTTGGGTCACTTGCATTTGTTAAAGTACCACTTACAAATGCAGTACCACTAGCACCAATACCTGTTGCAGCAGTAGTGTTATCTCTTTTCCAAGCAAAAGTTGTTCCTGCAACGCCATTAGTTGTTAAGAAAATTAATGGGTCAATTGCCGAACCAGAACAAGCATTTTGACTTGAAGGACTAACTGAAGCTAAAGGTATAGGAT
>JAPLER010000045.1 GCA_026391115.1 Bacteroidota bacterium
ATAAAACTGTTCCATTTGATTCATCATACGAATATCACGGTTTTAAATATGGTGCTTTAATAATGTATCACAGGGCTTTATCATTAGGCATTCCAACTGGTTATAGACCCTTTATCAATACTGGTCATACACTTGATAACAATAAAATAAAACAAGATAGTGCCTTACAAGATATAGCTCAATGGTTATTTACTCTTTTAGCTATTCACGCACCCACTAAACCAGAGGTTTTAAAGTGGGAAGATGAAATTCAAAGCATTGAAAAAAAGAATGCTGCCAGTAAACCTGCAAAAAAATCATATCTTTTTATTGGTAGTTCTTATATCCGTTTATGGACGAATTTAAAAGAAGATAAAAAAAAAAAAAAAGTTATCAATCATGGCTTTGGAGGAAGTAAACTAAGTGATGTTGCATACTATATTGATAGGTTAATTGCTAATCAAAATAAGTTAAAAGGCATTATATTGTACGTTGGTAATGATATTACAGGTAGCAACTTAGATAAAACTCCTGAACAAGATTTACAGTTGGTAAAATACATTACACAAAAGACAAGAATGGCATATCCAAAAACACCAATTTATTGGTGCGAGATTTCTCCAAGCGAAAAACGTTGGGCTGTTTGGAATAAAATCCAAGAAGCGAATCAATTGATAAAAAGCTATTGCAATACTGAAAACAATCTGCATTTTATTGAATCTTCAGCAAGTTTTTTAAATGAAAACGGCACACCCAAAACTGAATTATATAGAGATGATAAGTTGCATTATAATTTAGAAGGATATAAAGTATGGGGTAGCATATTAGAAAAGAAATTATAAAATAACATACATATTAAAAAACACAAAAAAACGATTGAAAATGAAAATTAAATCTACAAAAATTAGTCTCTTAATAGCAACATTGTTTTGTTGCTCTGGTTTATTTAGTCAACAACAAATTGGTTTTTATCCTAATATGGATGGTGGTTTACAAAAACAATCAAGTGGTAATGTTGGTACAGTAAGAGGTCCATTAAATTGGACTTATGTATCAGTTACAGGTGGTGGACAAACAAGAAATGTTACTACTACTGGTGGATATGGAGGAAGTAGATATATTACTGTTGGTAAATCTGCTGCTGCGACATCAGGTAATTCAACAACTGTAAATACAAATGAAGTTACAACTACTACATTCTCAGCCAATACATTATATGTAATGCAATTTACTTACAGAGCCAACACTGCAAATGCAGCAACACCCGATCCTGCTTCATTTGTTTTTATTAGTGCAGACGGTACTAGTCCCACACGAAAGTCTAAAAATATTACGCTTGCAACACCAACAACTTGGACTAAATTTTATGATACAGTTAGAACAGATAATATAACACCGCAAGCAACTACAGGAACTGCTGGTATTAATATTAGAACTGCAGTGCCAGGAACAGCTGTATTAGTAGATATTGATAATTATGTTATTTATCCTGCAGATAACCAAACTACTGGTGCAGCTGATATTACAGCACCGGATCCTGTCACTGCCATTAATACAGTTGCATCTCCAGCTGATGTTAGTTTAGATTGGAGTGCTCCAATAACAGGTATTGATAATGGAGGCTATGTTGTTGTAAGGTACACTACAAATCCAACTGGAACTGATAACCCATTGCAAAATGCTATTTATGCTGTTGGTGATTCTGTAATCAATACTAATATTGGTACAGTAGTTTATGTAGGCAAAAATCCAACTGCCTTAGACAATTTAAATATACTTACTGGCACTACTTATTATTATAAAGTTTATACAGCAGACAAAGCATTTAACTATTCAACTGCAGCAAGGTAGATGCTCCTTGGGTTGTATCAGGTTCAGCATCAAAAGTTGTTTTAGGTGACGCTGCAATTCCTGGCATTACATTAACAATTTTATCTACAGGATCATTAACAGGCTCTTTAGATATAACTGCTGCTTCAACTGGAAAAAATAATTTAGTTGTAAATGGTGGTGCTGTACCAGCATTAAAATTAGTTGCAGGATTTCCTGACATTATTATTGGCACAAGCACTAATACTTCTTTACCAAAAAGGTTTTATGGTAATGTAGTTATTAACTCGCCTGCTACTACTGTGATAAATATGAGTGATACATTATTTGTAAATAATTTAACCATTAATGCTGGTTCGGTTTTTTCTACTACAACTAATGCTTCTTCAAACAACACTATTGCTCCTGTAACTATTGCAAGTGGTGGAGCTGTAATTATTAATGGAACTTTTAAAACTGGTAAAACAGCTGGATTTGTTGCATCTCTTAACTTTTTATCTAGCACACCAAATTATACATTAGGTTCAAATTCTACAATTGTATTTGATAAAGTATCTACAGGAACTGCTCAAAATATTAATGCTTTGCAATATGTTAATTTAACAATTGCAGGGGCATCTCCAAAATCGTTTGATGTTGGTTTAATAAAGGTTTCTGGTAATTTTAAATATACCAATACTGGTGCAATTAATGTTGCTCCTTCAACCTTTGAATTAAATGGAACATCAACACAAAGTTTTGATGGAATTCCAGCTCCATTTTTTGGTAATACCATTTTTAGTGGTGGTGGTAAAAAAATATTAAGTAGCGATGCTACAATTGCTGGTGCAATTTCTTTAATTGCTGGCACTGTTGATGTTGATGTTTATAAATTAAATTTATTACAAAGTGCAACAATAGGTGCAGGTAGCAATAGTTCTTATTTTGTTACAGGAAACAATGGTTTAGGGAGAGTTTTAGTAAGCAGTCCTGCAGCAACGGCTATTACAATTCCTGTTGGTTCTCCTAACAATTATTTGCCAGTTATAATGTTGCCAGATTCAGTGTCAAGTTATTCTCTAGCAGCATTTGACGGCTTAACTGTAGATGGAACTTATGGTGCTGCGTTAGTTGATGCAGCTACAAAGTCAGAATCTGTTGATGCTTTTTGGGATATTACAAGAACTATAGGAACTGGTAACGTATTAGTCAAAACTTCTTGGCCTCCAGCTATTGAAGGTGCTAATTTTAATGCTGCTTCTAATGCTCAAATTGGTTTATTGCATTACACTGGTGCTTGGGTAAGTGGTACAAATGCAATTGCCGATAATGCATTAAATTCAGCATCTGCTACGTTTTCAAGTTTTAGTCCTTTCGCTGTATCAAAAATTGGAGGCTTGCTACCAGTTTCCAAAATTGATTTGCAATTGGCTAAACTAAATAATGATGTGAATATTATTTGGAAAACTGTTGGAGAAAAAAATACAAAATCTTTTGTAATAGAAAAGAGTACAAATGGTGTTGAGTTTATTGCAATAAACACTGTTGATGCAAAAAATACTATTAATGAAAATGTCTATTCAATAGTTGACAAAAATGTAAATGCTATTGTTGTTTATTATAGAATAAAAATTATTGATGTTAATGGTAAATCATCATACAGCAATGTAGCAACAATTAAAATGAATGGTAAACACAGTTTTGAAATAATTGCAAACCCTATAATTAATAAAGAGCTAAAAGTTCAAATAAACAACTTGCCAAAAGGTAACTATACAATTGAAATTTTAAACTCATTAGGACAAAAAAAGCAACAAATTAATTTGACATCAAACAGCACTTCAGTTTCTCAAACTATACTTTTAAACAATACTATTTCTAATGGTTTGTATTTTGTAAGATTAAGTGGAATTGATATTGATGAAACAAAAACTGTTATTGTAAAATAATATTAACTAAGTTCTAACTAAAGGAACCAGTATTAAAGTATAATAAAAATGAAAAAAAATAGTCTAAAAATTGTTTTATCTGTCTGCTTAGTATTTGTATTAAAAACGACAAATGCTCAACAGGGTACTGGTTCATTTGTTACAATGGATGGAGGTTTAGAAGGTCAAACAGTAGGTCAATTACCCAATACAACAAGTTCATCATTGCCAACTTCAAATTGGACTAGAAGTAGTGCCACAGGTAGTGTTACTATAAGAGCAATTTCAAGTGGCACAGCACGAACAGGAAATAACTTTGTTTCAATCAATAATACCAGTACAACTGGCAGCACTAATTTGCTTTCTCCTTTTGCTACAAGTGGAGCCATTGTTGGTGGAGCAAGTTATATCATACAGTTTTATTATAGAGCTACAGATTTAACAACTTTGCCAAATGCAAATGTTACTGTAGGAGTTTCAAACGCTTCTGGTACAGCTGTTACTAATACTGCTTATACACCCAATGCCACAACAAATAATGCATTTTGGTTAAAAAGTGTAAATGTGGTAACTGCAAGTAATGGTGCAGTACCAAGTAATGGTTTTTCTAATTTTAGAATTGCTAGTAATGCAGCTACTAATGGTAAAGGAATAGATATTGATGACTGGGTAGTTTATGCAGGCAATAATGTAGATAATATAGCACCAAGTGATCCTGGATCTGTTTCAATCAATAATCCTACTGGTTCAACATTAGATGTTAGTTGGGCAGCTTCATCAAACATTGATTCAGGAGGATACTTAGTTGTTAGATATGCTTTTGATCCAAATACATTGCCACAAACCAATCCAAACACAAATGGAATTTATGCTGTTGGAAATGCTTTAGGGGCTGGTGTGGTGGCTTTTACTGGAACTGCAACATCATTTACAGATAATTTATTGAATGTCTCAACTCAATATTGGTATAGAGTATTTACTGTAGACAAAGCATTTAATTATTCAAATTATAGTCAAAGTACTGGCAGCACTAATACTTCAGTAGCTGTGGTAAGATATTTTATAGATGCCACAAATGGCAACGACTTAAATGACGGCAAATCAGAATCTACTGCTTGGAAATCTATAGCTAAGGTAAATGCTACCACATTTGTTGCAGGAGATTCTATTTTATTTAAATGTGGCGAGGTATGGACTGGAACAACCCTTGCTCCTAAAGGTTCTGGTAGTTCAAGCAAAAGAATTGTAGTT
>JAPLER010000060.1:0-4772 GCA_026391115.1 Bacteroidota bacterium
ACCAACATTCCATTGATGAGTGCAACTGGCAGCACAAAAATGGGCAAAGCTGTAAACGCTGCTGTGGCTGCACGTTTGGGCAAAACGATTTTAGAATTAGGAGGTAATAATGCTATTATTATTTCTAAAGATGCTGATTTGGATATGGCTTTAGTTGGTGCTGTTTTTGGAGCAGTTGGCACTGCTGGTCAGCGTTGCACCACTACACGCAGATTGATTATTCACGAAGATGTTTATGAAGTATTTAAACAAAAATTGGTGAATGCTTATAAGCAAATTAAAATAGGAAATCCTTTAGATGCTAATAACCACGTAGGTCCATTGATTGACAAAGATGCTGTGGCTATGTACTTAAATGCTATAGAGCAAGGCAAACAACAAGGTGCTAATTTTATTGTTGAAGGTAAAGTGGTGGTGGGTTTTGAATCTGGCTGTTATGTGCAACCTTGTATTGCAGAAGCTGATAACCAAATGCAGATTGTGCAACACGAAACCTTTGCTCCTATTCTTTATTTAATGAAATACAAAACCATTGACGAAGCTATTGCAATGCAAAATGGCGTGCCTCAGGGTTTATCATCAAGTATGTTTACCTTGAATATGAGAGAGGCTGAACTATTCTTATCTCACAAAGGAAGTGATTGTGGTATTGCTAACATAAATATTGGAACAAGTGGTGCTGAAATTGGTGGTGCATTTGGTGGTGAAAAAGAAACTGGTGGTGGAAGAGAAAGTGGCAGCGACGCATGGAAAGCTTATATGCGTAGACAAACCAACACGCTTAACTGGGGTAGTAGCTTGCCGTTGGCACAAGGAATTAAATTTGATTTTTAGTTAAACTATAACACAAAATAAAAAAGGGCATTTTAAAATGCCCTTTTTTATTTAATAGATTTATTATTAATGATGGTGATGATGTAATTTCTTTGTAAAATCTTCATAAGAAATACTTTCTTCTTTTGCTTTAACTTGAGATTCCAAAACAGCAAACATTTTATCTGTTTGGATTTTGTAATAACTATCCTCAACAAACTTTTTATCCTTCATCATTCTGTTTACATAGTCATCAACCCAAGGTTGTTCATCAGCATTAATCCCCATTCCCATATAGCTAAACAATTGATTTTTTGCAAAATCTTTAATATCATTTTGTTCAACTGTTACATTATTATCTGTAGCAACTTTACTACTAATTAAAGTCCATTTAAAACTATTGAGGAATGAAGGGAATTCACTTTCAACTTCTTCAGAAGTTTTAGGCTTATCACCACTTGTTTGCAACCAACGCTTTAAAAAACTTTCAGGAAATTCAACAACAGTATTATCCAATAAACAATGGTACAGTTGATCATAAATCTGATTACGGCTCTGTGCTTCAAATGCTTTTGCAATATCCGCTTTTATAAAATCTCTAAATTCAACTTCTGTATTAATTGACACATTTGGAAAAGCTGTTACAAAAAATTC
Source organism: Bacteroidota bacterium (assembly GCA_026391115.1). Lineage (GTDB taxonomy): Bacteria > Bacteroidota > Bacteroidia > Chitinophagales > Chitinophagaceae > CAIVPM01. The sequence continues at coordinate 1,468 of JAPLER010000060.1, forward strand.
TTCATTCATATCTGCTTTTTCAACGTGACCAACTTTTGTAATGGTAATATTGAAAAACTTTTCTGCATTGTTTTTATCTTCTTTATCCAATCCTAAATCTTGCAATATAAAATCAAGTTCTTTATCATCAAATGCTTTATTTAATTGCAATTCAATAACATCATCTTTCTTTTTATCTAACAAATTTTTTCTAAAACTTTCGCTAAAATATTTCACCAAAACACTATTGGCTTTTGTTATCCCTTCTTCAACAATATTTCCATTTCCATCGGTTTCTTTAAACTCAACATTTAATACGTTGTCATCGCCTGTAACAGTTTCTGGTTCTGTCATTTTACCAAATCTTGTTCTTAATCTTTCCACTTCTTCTTCAACCATTTTATCCTCAACATTAATAACATATTTTGTTACATTATATGTAGATGGGTCAATTTTAATTTCTGGTTTAAACCCTATTTCAAAACTCATATTGTAGTCGCTAGGGTTATTCATATCTACTTGCTTAGCATCAAATTCTAGGGGCAATGGCTGACCAAATATGTCCAATTTTTCAGTTTGCAAATACTTGTACAATTCACTCTCTGCTACCTTAATTACTTCTTCTGTAAAAACACCTTGCCCATACATTTTTTTTACAACACCAGCTGGTACCATTCCTTTTCTAAACCCAGGAATGTTTGCATTTTTTGCATATTTTTTTAAGCTAGTTTCATAATTTTTTAAATAATCTTCCTTAGAAATTTTAACAGTAAGTTTATCATTTAATAAACCGATGTTTTCGCGTGTTACAATAGCCATTTTATTTTTATTAATTGATGTTGTGGCAAATTTTAAAGCACACAACTGTTTTAAAATTTAAAAGTTGATAAGCAAAAAGTGAAAGGATAAATACCTGTCAACCTTAAACTTATCAACTTTTTAAGTGCGGGTGGAGGGACTCGAACCCCCATGTCTCGCGACACCAGATCCTAAGTCTGGCGTGTCTACCAATTTCACCACACCCGCTTTTAAGATTTACATCTTACGTGTAATTGGGCTGCAAATGTAGGGGGAAATATATTTTACACAAAAAACCTATTCTCCTAAAACAAAAAAAATAAATATTTTAAAAATTAACCTATAACCCTACTTATCAAATCATCATATCATAAACCACTATTTTCGCAGCTATGAGTAACAACACAAGTTATCCAAAAGAAAAAATAAATATTCTTTTTTTAGAAAATGTTAGCGATAAAGCTGTTAATCATTTTAAACAAAATGGTTATACAAATGTTAAGAAAATTGGTGGTGCTTTGAGCGAAGAAGAACTGATAAAAGAGCTACAAAATGTACATCTACTAGGTATTAGAAGTAAAACACAAATTACAAAAAAAGTTTTAGAAGCAGCTACTAAACTTCAAGCTATTGGCTGTTTTTGTATTGGTGTTAATCAGGTTGACTTAAATGCTGCAACAAAAAAAGGAGTTGTTGTTTTTAATGCTCCATATAGTAATACTCGCAGCGTTGCAGAATTAGTAGTTGGATTATTTATTGTTTTGATAAGAAGAATTATTGATAAAAACAATGCAGCACACCAAGGCATTTGGTTGAAAGAAGCCAAAGGAAGTTTTGAATTGCGTGGCAAAACTTTAGGCATTATTGGCTATGGCAACATTGGTAGTCAAGTGAGTGTTTTGGCAGAAAGCTTAGGAATGAAGGTTTTGTTTTATGATGTAGAAACTAAATTACCACTAGGCAATGCTGTTGCTGCAAAAAGCATTAAAGAAGTAGTAAGTAAGGCCGATATTACAACATTGCATATACCTGAAAATGCAAGCACAAAAAATGTTATTAATACAAATACTTTAAAGCAATTTAAAAAAGGTAGTATATTAGTTAACTATGCACGTGGTGGCGTTGTGGATTTAGATGCACTTGCAAAAGCCCTACAAACAGGGCATTTGAGTGGTGCTGCAGTTGATGTTTTTCCTTGGGAACCAGAAAAAAATGGAGATAAATTTTCAACACCATTACAAAATTTAAGTAATGTAATTTTAACACCACATATTGGTGGCAGCACAGAAGAAGCTCAAGAAAATATAGGCGATGATGTGAGTAATAAATTATACAATTATTTAGAAAAAGGTATAACAAATGGTTCACACACAGTTCCTGCAATTAGTTTACCTACTCACGCTAATTCACATAGAATTTTACATATACATAAGAATGTTCCAGGTGTGTTGAGTGAAATAAATAGTAGCTTATCTAAAAATAAAATAAACATTGTAAGTCAATACTTAACTACAAATGATGATATTGGCTATGTTGTTTTAGATATTGATAAAAAGCTATCTAGCAAAGCACTCGAGCTGTTAAAAGATGTGAAAGAAACTATTAAAGTGCGAATGCTTTATTAAAAAATCATAACAAATAATTATTTAAAAACCAACAATAGCTCATACAACTATCTTTACCAAATGCTAAAAAATTCGCTTATAAAAGCCACCGAAGCAGGTGCAAAAATTATTAAAGAATACTTTGATAAATCTTTTACTATTTCAAATAAAGAAGGTATTAACAATTTGGTTACTGAAGTAGACCACAAGAGTGAACAAGCCATTATTGAAGTTATTAAAAATGATTTCCCTTCTCATTTTATTTTAAGCGAAGAAGCTGGTGCGTTGGAACAAGATAGTGAATATAAATGGATAATTGACCCTATTGATGGCACAGTAAATTATGCCAATGGAATACCTATTTGTTGTGTAAGCATTGGTATAGAAAAGGCTGGAAAGATGATTATGGGTGCTGTATTCAATCCTTTTATAAACGAATTTTATTTTGCAGAAAGAGGGCAAGGTGCAACTTTAAACGATAAAAAAATTAGTGTTACCAAAAGAACAGAAGTTATTAAAAGTTGCTTAGTCACTGGATTTCCATATACTTATATCAACGAAGAAAATGGACCACTTCAAGTATTTGAAAAGTTTATTCGCAAAGGAATTCCTGTGCGTAGATTAGGCAGTGCAGCAATAGATTTATGTTGGGTGGCTGCTGGAAGATTTGATGGATTTTATGAACATCAGTTAAGTGCTTGGGATAGTGCTGCTGGTTTTATTATAGTTGAAGAAGCAGGCGGAAAAGTTACTAATTTAAAAGGTGATACATACAATCCATATCAACCAGGATTGATTGCTACCAATGGATTGATACATGATGAAATTGTAAGAATTGTTAATGGAGGAGAAATTTAATTTATGGAAAGAACAGAAATAGAAACGCTAGGAGAATTTGGTTTAATAGAACATTTAACCAAAAAT
>JAPLER010000060.1:4789-30799 GCA_026391115.1 Bacteroidota bacterium
GAAACAAAAAATGCTTCCACAATTCAAAGTGTTGGAGATGATGCAGCAGTGATTGACCACTTTGGTAAGCAAACTGTTATTAGTACAGATTTATTGATTGAAGGAATTCATTTTGACCTAATGTACACACCACTAAAACATTTGGGATACAAGAGTGTAGTGGTAAATGTGAGTGACATTTATGCAATGAATGCAACGCCAACTCAAATTACAATGAGCATTGGCATTAGCAATAGAATTAGTCTTGAAGCACTTGATGAGTTTTATGAAGGGGTTTATGCAGCTTGCGAAAAATATAATGTTGACCTAGTAGGGGGCGATACTTCGTCTTCTCAAAAAGGTTTTATTATTTCTGTAACAGCCATTGGCGAAGTTGCACCAGATAAATTTGTGAAAAGAAGCACAGCACAAAAAGGAGATTTAATTTGTGTGAGTGGTTTTCTTGGAGGAGCTTTTTTAGGCTTGACCTTGATGGAAAGAGAGAAAAGAATTTATCTTGAAAATCCTCAAATTCAACCAGACCTTGAAGGTGAAGATTATATAGTTGGCAGACTATTAAAACCAGAAGCAAGAAAAGATATTATTGATTTTTTGGAAGAACAAAAAATTACTCCTACAAGTATGATGGATGTAAGTGATGGATTAAGTAGTGAAGTGTTACACCTATCTAAACAAAGCAATTTGGGCTGCAGATTATACGAAGAAAAAATTCCTGTTCATCCATCTGCAAAGCAAGCTGCATTTAAGTTTGGGCTAGATGCAACAATTTGTGCAAGCGAAGAAATAAGTGTAATTGGTTATATGGCAGAGCTTGAAGAAGGCTGCAAAATTATTACTAAAAGTGGCAGCACACACAATATTGAAGCACAGGGATGGAAGGCTTTTTAAGCAATCCTCGATGTAAGGTGTACTATGTTTTTGCTTTAAAATTATTTTACTGCAAACACAATTCTTACACCCATCGGAATGCTTAAGCCCCAAACATCAACATTAGTAAGTGCTTTTTGATTATCGATAAAAAATGGCTTCTTTACTTCAATTGTTTCATCAGGATGTTCTTTAACCTTGTGATTGGTAACTCTTGCACCTAAACCAACGTACAGCTCAACAAATACAAAGCCATCAAAAAGTTCAATTCTGCTACCAAATTTAACGTTCAATCCCAAGACATTTTTAACAACGTTATAATCTTCTTTTTGGTAGTAAGATGGTATGCCGTTTTGATACTCACGACCACCCCATCTACTTTCTTCCCAGTAATTTTTTTTCCAAAAGCAATCTAGTTCTATAAAATTCTCCTTGAGTTTATCTACAAAAAATTTATAAGTTGGCTTTATAATAAACCCTGTTCTGTATACATTGTCAACAGCAAGTGTATTTATTAGCAAAGAAACATCTAACCCAAATGCTTGTTTTTTTGTAGTCGTTAATTCTGCACCAAATGTTGCACTTGGGTGATAAATATCTATTAATGACAAGGGAGAAAATCGTAATAAAATTTTTTCAGTGTTATTAACCTTTTGATTAAATGCAATTATACAAATACAAAGAAGTAATGTAGTCAGTATTAATTTTATCATTATTTAATGGTTGCTATTTTTATGGGATTTATCCTATTTGTAATATCATAAATATTAATGCCAGTGCTAGTGTAGCAAATCAATTCATCGTCATAAGGTATTACATCTAAGCACTTTTCATCTTTAAGTGTTTTAACAAGTCTGGGCAAATATTGATTGGTAATATCATATACTTGTAACCCCTTTGATGTATCACATACATACAAATTATTGCCCCAATATCCCAATCCCATAGGCTCTTGCATAGGTAGGGTGTAAATTTCAATGGGCTTGTTTATGAAACGAATATCAATAACTGACAATACACTTCGTCCACCACCACACATACTAGAGCTGCGAAGTGTAGCATAAGCAACACTATCTTTTGCTACTACAGGGTCGCACCTTCTAAATACTTGCTGGCTTGTAGCTGTACTTATCATAGTTGGATTTAGTGGATTTGCCAATGAATAAATATATACCATACTGGTGCTACCTATAAATAGTTTGTCTTTAAAAGCAAATATGGTTTCAATACCCCAGCCAATATTTACAATGTTTTTATAAATAGGTGTACTAGGGTTTGATATATCGAAAACACGAAGCCTTGTGTCATCAACACTATATAGATAGTTGCCTACTATGGCAAACCTAGCAAGGCTTCCACCAGTTCCTGTAGTTACATAAATGTTATTCCCTTGATCATTTTTTGTGCAGCAAAAAAAAGAGAATGCTATAAGCATATATATGAGTATCTTTTTCATAATTTTCCTTTTTTATGTTTTATCTGTAGCAATTTTGGCTTACAGTAATTTGTTTTTTCCAACCTATCACAGCACCCTTAGTGCTATCTACACACTCAAAATATACATCACTTTCATTGGGGTAATTTTGTATGCTTTGCATTGGAAACACACCATTAATTCTATTTACAAGTTGTGGATTGGCTGGGTTGTGCAAATCAAAAACCACTAAATCGATAAGGTTGTTTGCATACAAAAAACTATCCTTTATAGCCATTTCAAAATTGTATGGGATATTTAAAAAGCCTGTTTTTAGAGGGTTAAGCTTTTGGGTATTGTCAATAACGTGTATGCCTGTACCCATATCATTTTGAAAAATATAATTACCGTACGCATATATTTTACCAGCATTAACAGTGGGTTTCGGGGCTGAAAAATTTATACTTTTCAAGTCGTTTTTATTTACATAAATAGGCACATATCCATAACCTTTATTGTCTTTATCTATACTTACCACCCTTCTACAAGAAACCAAAAAAAGCGTAGGAATAATTATTAGATGAAAGATTTTTCTCATATAAAAAAATTTTATCAAATGTGAAATATATATTTGTTATTAATGTCACAGCATTGTCATTTAATAGTCATAAAACTGTCATTTTAAAATAATGAAACATCAAGGTTCAATAGGCGTTTTTGATAGTGGTTATGGTGGTTTAACTGTTTTAAAAGAAATAGTTAAAAAGCTACCACAATACAACTATGTGTATCTTGGAGACAACGCACGTGCCCCTTATGGCAATAGAAGTTTTGATACTGTGTATCAGTACACTCAAGAGTGTGTTGAATGGTTTTTTAATCATGGTTGCTACCTAGTAATTTTGGCTTGCAATACAGCATCTGCAAAAGCTTTACGCACTATTCAACAAAAATTTATTGCAATACAACATCCTAACAAACGTGTACTTGGTGTAATAAGACCCACTACAGAGATAATTGGAAATTATACGCTAAGCAATCATATTGGTATATTGGCAACCAATGGCACTATTTCCTCAAACTCTTACCCAATAGAGATTTCAAAATTTTTTCCAAACGTTATTGTGCATCAACAAGCTTGTCCAATGTGGGTGCCTTTAATTGAAAATAATGAACATAACAGTAAAGGGGCTGATTTTTTTGTTAAAGAATATATTAATGCTCTGGATAAACAAAACCCAAATATTGATACCATACTTTTAGCCTGCACACATTATCCTTTAATAATAAATAAAATAAAAGAATACACACCAATAGGTACAAAAATTATTACACAAGGAGAAATTGTTGCTGATAGTTTAATGCAATATTTACATAAACATAATGAACTTGAAAAACTTTGTAGCAAAGATTTTAAGCAACATTTTTACACCACAGATTCGATAGTAGAGTTTGACAAATACGCCTCTCTTTTCTATGGTGAAAAAATTAGTAGCAAACACTGCAATTTAAACTCATCCATCTCGTAATAATTATATAACAAACAATAATGAAAAAAAATATTATATACTATCTTATAGTTTTAGTTTTAATGTTTAGTTGCAACACTAGGCAAGAACAAAATAACACAAAGCACAATGATGTAGATTCAACATTAAAACAAGAAAAAACATCATCCACTCAAAACACACAAGACATTGTTGTGCCAGATTTTACAGCCAATGATATTGATGGTATACCTCTTAAATTATCGAATTTTTATAAAGGCAAAAAGGTTGTTCTAATTGATTTTTGGGCTAGCTGGTGTGGGCCGTGTAGAATGGAAAACCCGAATGTAGTTGCTGCTTATCAAAAATATCATAGCAAAGGTTTTGATATTATTAGCGTAAGTTTAGATAAAACAAAAGAAGCTTGGTTAGCAGCTATAAAAGAAGACAAATTAAATTGGACTCACGTATCTGAATTAAAGTATTGGAATAGCGAAATTGCTAAACAATATGGCGTACAATCTATACCTACAAATTTTTTAATTGATGGTAATGGAAAGCTTATTGCAGCTGAATTGCGTGGCCTTGATTTGGAAATAAAATTAAAAGAAATTTTAAATTAGTTAAGCATATCATTGAAAGAAAAAAGCTGTTAAAATGTAACAGCTTTTTTTGTAAACTACCTATGAAAACAAACTAACTCTTATTTTTTACTTTCTGTTTTTTGTTCTAATTTTTTCAATTGTTCTTGTGTAAGAATTGTTTTTAAATATTCTTTTTGAGAAACATGCAACGCTTTTAATTCTTCTCTTTTTTGTTCTTGCGATAAGGCATTATCATTCCTAATTATTGCAACTTGTTGTTGAACTTCTGCTCTTTTAGTTTTCAATTTTGCTTCTTGATCTTGCGTTAATTGCAACTTGTTTTTCATTTTTTCAAACCTTGTTGCCATCTTTTCTTTTCGTTCTTGTTGTTTTTGCAATTTTTCAGATTCTAACTTAGCTTTTTGTGTTGCTGTAAGTGTAGCATCAAATGCTGCTTTTCTTTGCTGATTTAAATCACCTATTTTTTGTTTATATTCTCCCAAAGTCATACTATTACTAGCTTTCAACTCTTTTACTTTTTGCTTAAAATTAGTATTGATGGTTTTTACTTGAGCTTGCTGTTCATGGGTCAAGTTCAAATTTTTAATTATTTCTTTTCTGTGTTCTAATCTGTCTATTTTATTGTTTTTTTGCTTTGCTTGAGCATTAATTTGTGTTAATGCTAACAGTGCAAAACAAGATAAGAGAATGTACTTTTTCATAATTTTATTTTTTATTGTTATGTATAAGAGATAGCTAATGAAAGAAAAAGTTTAAACTCTATTTCTAAAAATTTTGTTAAAACTTTATTTCAAACTTTCACATAAAAAAACTCCTTCAGCATCGAACCAAAGGAGTTAAACAAAACAAGTATAAACAAACTAATTTAATCTGGTCTATTTCCGTCTAAAAAAGAATTTTTTTGAGAAATAACAACCTCATCTTTTGAATTTTTGTCAACAGTAGCTCTACTGTAATAACTTTCAACAGTTGTTAAGGTATTACCATGTATTTCCATCTTTTGTCTTATATAAGCAGGAATACTATCATAATCATTAGCTGCATCAGCAGAGCTAATATTAAACGAAAGATTTCTTAATTTTTGAATTCTTTCAACTGCTCTTTTTCTTTGTTGTTCTTCTTCACTTAAATCTTCGGTAGCCAAAAAAGTAATAGGCTGTGGTACAACTTCTTCTCTAGTATTTACTTCAAAATGCAAAGCAATTGGTTGTTCTTCTTCTATCTCTATATTTTGACTTATAATTTCATTTGTTGGTGTTTCTTTTATGTGCCATTCAAAAACATTTTCCGGTTTCTGTTCTTCTTTAATTTCTTCAACTTTATTTTCATTGATAGGAGAATAAATATTTGATGGCTTACTTAATAAACTAGCTGTTGAAACAGTATTTTCTACAATTTTCATTGTCATAGAACTCTCATCAACTTCATTTACGATTTCATCAGCAGAAGCTAATGTTTCTGTTGCTATTGAATCTACTAAAACAGATTTTTCAACTTCTGTATGAGCACCTAAATAAGGAGCAACAAAAGCTTCACTGGTACTTAATTCAAGTTCAAATATTTCAGTCTCTTTTACATCAAGCAAATCATCCTTTAATGCATCAAAATCTGTTGAAGAATAACTACTGCTGTTTAAAGATTCATAACCAATAATTTGATGCTCAGCAGTTTCAACAAGTTGTGGTGCATAGGGATTTTTATCCTCAAAAGGAATAGCTTGTTGTTGCATAGCAACAGGTTGTTCAATTACAACTTTTTTCTCATTAGCAGCATTTTCACTATCTAGTGTTAAAACAATTTTAGCTTCGGCAGGTTTAGCTTTTGCTAATGACTCTTTACTAAAAGGATCTTTGTGATGAAATCCAGTAGCGATAATAGTTATGCCAATTTTTTTATCCAATGTATTGTCAATACCCATACCTAAGATAACATCTGTATTTTCTCCTGTTTGAGTACGTAAGAATTCGTTGATTAAATCAATTTCATCCATAGTGCATTCATAATCTCCTTCTGCACTATTGATGTTGATTAAAATCCATTTAGCACCTCTAATTTCATTATCATTCAATAGTGGTGAACTTAATGCTTCCTCAATAGCAACTTGAGCTCTATTTTCTCCTTCAACAGTAGCACTACCCAATATAGCAACACCACCATTTTTCATTACAGTACACACATCTGCAAAGTCAACAATAATATGTCCTTTACTATTGATAATATCTGTAATACATTTAGATGCAGTTGCCAAAACATCATCTGCTTTGCTAAATGCTTCTTTCATTTTTAAGTTGCCATATTGCATACGCAACTTATCATTATTAATTACGAGCAAAGTATCTACGTGAGGCTTTAAGGCTTCAATTCCTTCTTTTGCTTGTTGCATTCTTTTTGGTCCTTCAAAGCTAAAAGGAGTAGTAACTATACCAACTGTAAGTATGCCTAACTCTTTACAAATTTGAGCCACAATTGGAGCACCACCTGTACCAGTACCACCTCCCATACCTGCAGTTATAAAAGCCATCCTTGTATTTACTTCAAGTATATTTTTTATTTCTTGCAAAGATTCTTCGGTCGCAAGCTTACCAACTTCTGGATTAGCACCTGCCCCTAAACCCATAGTAGATGCAGGACCCAGTTGAATTTTATTTAAAACTGGAGATTGATCAATTGCTTTTGCATCTGTATTGCAAACAACAAAGTCAACACCTTCTATGTTTTGCGAATACATATAATTTACAGCATTGCTGCCGCCGCCGCCAATTCCAAAAACTTTAATAATGGATGACTTTTGTTTTGGTAAATCGAAATGGATCATAGTCTTTTTTAATTTTAGAATTAAAAATTATAAATATGAATCAAGGGTTTTTATTTATAATCAGCAATTTCTAACTAAATTGCTCTATCGTCTTCTTCTTTAAATAATTCGATTAATGTATGTTTCATTTTATCAAAAATGCTCATACGATTTTTTCTTTTTGCAATATCAATTGGTTCTGCTTTTTCCACTGTTGTTGTTACTTCATTCATCTCAGATACAACTTGTTCTTTAAACTCTTTTGGAACAACTACTTTTTTATATTGCTCAGTAAATTCCTTATACCTTTTCTCATAGTCGTTGTATCCTTTCAATATCAAGCCTAAACAAGTGCTGTACATTGGCTTCTTCAACTCATCAATATGGTTAGGTGCAAGATGTTCTGTTGGTAAACCAATTCTAGCATTTAAACCAGTAGCGTATTCTGTTAATTGAATAAGATGTTTTAATTGAGAACCACCACCAGTAAGTATTACACCACCATTTAAACTCTTATTATCTAAGCCTACAACCTTTAAATTATACACAACAAAATCTAAAATTTCTTGCATCCTTGCTTGTATAATTTGGCTTAAATTTTTTACACTTATTTCTTTTGCAGCCATTCCTCTTAAACCAGGAATTGTAATATATGCATTTGCATTAGCTTGATCTGCAAGTGCACTACCGAACTGTACTTTCATTGCTTCTGCTTGTGTTTTTAAAACACCAAGTCCTTGTTTGATATCACTTGTGATATTTTCACCACCAAAAGGTATAACTGCTGTATGCTTTAATATACCATCATGAAAAACAGCTATATCACTAGTTCCACCACCAATATCCAAAATAACCACACCTGCTTCCAAATCAACATCACTCATTACAGCACCTGCACTTGCTAGAGGTTGTAACACTAAATCTTTAGTTTTTAATCCACTTTTTTCAACTGCTCTATTAATGTTTCTAATTGCATTTTTATCGCCAGTAATGATATGAAAGTTGGCACCAACTTTTACTCCATTGTAACCAACTGGATCTTTAATATTTAAGATATTATCTACATGAAAATCTTGTGGAATAACATCTATAATTTGGTCGCCAGCAGGAATAAAAGTTTTACGTTGGTTCTCTATTAAAATATCAACTTCAGCTCGTGCAATTTCAATTTCAGAATCTTGTCTTACAATATCTCCTCTAGTTTGTAAACTTTTAATATGATGACCTGCGATACCAATATATACTTCACTAATTTCCAAATCTGGATTGCTTTTATAGCAATTTTCAAGAGCTTCATTAATTGCTTTTACTGTTAGCTCAATATTTAATACTTGACCATGTTGCACACCATTGCTATTGGCTCTACCAAAACCAAGAATTTCTAATTTACCATGCTCATTTTTTCTTCCAGCTATTGCTGCAATTTTGGTTGTACCAATGTCCAAACCTACAATAATGGGTGCTTCAATGTTGTTCATACTTACTTATTCTTTGTGTTTGTCAATGATGTGTTTTTGAAAACACATACCCTTATTCAATTGATAACGTTGTTTTATTACTTTTATTTTACCAAAACCTATGTTTTTTTCATTGTTACAATGATTTACTTTCTAAATCCAATGTATGCTATACTCTTACAAACTATCTCGTTTTGCAACACCTATAGAGTCAACTAAAAACTTATTTACACTATCTATTGCCGTTATACGTGAAGTTCCTTTTTGGGTAGTAACAATTTGATTGTTAAATTTTACATCAATTGTTTCATAAGCATCAACTCCATTTTGCAACCAAGCCTTGGCATAAAAAGTATACAATTTATTAAACTTTTCTTTTGTATTTGTTGTATCTCCAAATGCGATTGTGTGATTGCCAATTGTTGGAATCAATTCAAATTTGCCAGTATTATCAATATTAATTTGTGCAATTTGTGCATTCCAAAAAGTATCAATACTAATGTAGTTTGCAAGTTTTGTGACACTAGCTAATAATACGCTATCAGCATTTGATAAAATATTGTTATTGCTTGGAAAGTTTGTAATAACTAGAACTCTTGCAGTTGCTCCATTTTTTACTGACAAGCGTAATCCATTTTTATCTAAATAACAAGAGCCACCATAAACATTAAATAACCTTGCTATTGGTTGTCTTTGCTCAATATTTATATTTAACAAATTATTATTATCAAAATACAAATCTGTTTTTGAAATCCAAAAATTTTGTTGCAACTTTTTTTCAAGTGCAATAAGATCAATGTTCTTCAAATATTTTTCTGTAATCAACCCTGTTGAATTAATAACATCTTCTATTTCTTTTTGTGTGACAAAATAGTTTTGATTTGCCCCATTAATCTCTATTTGTGTACCTGCACACAAACTGTGTTTTCTTTTTTGTGCAGCAGCAATAAACAGCATCAATATACTTAATGCAACTAACAGCCAAAGCCCAAGAACAATTTTATTTTTTAATTCAACTTTCAAACTTTATAATACAATTAATAATTTAGTGATTCACAAACCTTATAAACCAATACATCAATGTCGCCTGCACCAGCCATTACTATAAGTTTGGGTTTATTTTCATTGATATAATTCATCATACTTTCTTTGCTTAACACCTGTTTGTTGGCCAAGTTCATTTTATTCAAAATTATTTCGCTACTAATACCTTCAATTGGCAGTTCGCGTGCAGGATAAATTGGCAATAAGATTACCTCATCAGCCATATCTAAACTCGCGGCAAAACCGTATACAAAATCTCTTGTACGCGTATATAAATGAGGTTGAAAAACAATTGTCAGTTTTTCGTTTGTGTAAATACTTCTCACGCCATTTATCAATGCTTTTAACTCATCTGGATGATGAGCATAATCATCAATTAAAATATGCTCATCATTTTTAACAATATATTCAAATCTTCTTTTTACACCTTTAAAATTGGCTAATGCAGATTTGATTTTTTCATCTTCAATTTTCAAATATTTGGCTACACCTATTGCTGCTAAAGCATTTTCAATATTATGTAGGCCTCCCATATTTAACACTACATCTTTTATTGTCCAATAATTATTTATAACATCAAAATGATACGAGCCATTAATTACTTGTAAATTTTGAATATGAATATTAGCATTAACATCGCTAACACTATAAGTGCATAAATCAGGTGTAGTAAATTTTTCTCTTATATGCAAACCGTGTTTTAGCAATAAGCAACCACCTTCTTTTATTTTTTGAGAAAATTCTACAAAGGCATTTTCAACTTCCTCAGCAGTGCCATAAATGTCTAAATGATCTGCATCAACAGCAGTAATAATTGCAATATTTGGCGATAATTTAAAAAAACTCTTATCATATTCATCTGCTTCTACTACAACATTGTTTTCTTTACTACTCCAAAAATTGGTATTGTAGTTTGCTGCAATTCCTCCCAAAAAAGCGTTACAACCATAATTTGAATCACGTAATAAATGACCAATTATTGTGCTTGTTGTGGTTTTGCCATGAGTGCCAGCAACACAAATGTTGAAAGAATTTTCTGTAATAATTTTTAAGACATCGCTACGCTTATAAACAGTATAATTGTTGTTGACGTAATAATTCAATTCGGTATGATCTTTTGGAATTGCTGGTGTATAAATTACAAAATCAACTTGCTTTGGCATTAAGTCAATATTGTCTTCAAAATGAATTTCAATACCCTCTTGTTGCAGTTGTTTTGTTAATGTCGTTTCTGTTTTGTCATAGCCCGAAACCTTTACTCCCTGTACGTTATAGTAACGAGCAATTGCACTCATACCAATACCTCCAATACCTATAAAATATATGTTGCTTGGTTTTGTCATTTATTGTTCAACATTTAAAATAATTTCTTTTGCAATAATTTCGTCTGCGTTAACAATCGCAAATTTTGCAATAGCATCTCGCATAGTTTGTTGAGCTGATACATTATTCGCCAATGCAATAGTTGTATTTACTAAATCCATTTTTGCATTTTCATCTTTAATCAATACTGCAGCATTTTTGTTTACTAAACTTTGTGCATTTGCCGTTTGATGATCCTCTGCTGCAAATGGAAAAGGCACAAACACTGTAGGCTTTTTAGCTACACATAATTCAGCAACACTCATTGCTCCACTTCTACTTATTACAACATCAGCTGCTGCATAAGCCATTTCCATTTTTTCTATAAAAGCATTTATCCAAATACCTTTTTTATCTTTTGCTATAGCAATAAAATGTTCAGCAGTTGTTTTACCAGTTTGCCAAATCAATTGAATATCATTTTTAATAAACTCATTCAAATCCTTTGCTATAGCTTCATTTATTGATTTTGCTCCTAAACTTCCACCAACTATTAAAACAGTTTTTTTATTACTATTTAAATTAAAAAAAGCAGTTGCGTCTTTTCTATCCACCTTACTATCTACAATTGATTTTCTTACAGGATTACCTGTAATCATTATTTTTCCTTTAGGAAAAAATTTCTCCATTCCATCACTTGCTACAAAAATTTTTGTAGCATTTTTTCCCAGCATTATATTGCTTTTACCAGCAAACGAATTGCTTTCATGTATAAAAGTTTTTATACCTTTTGATTGGCAAAGTTTTAATACAGGAAAACTTGAATAACCACCAACTCCAATTGCAGCTGTTGGTTTAAATTCATTCACAATATTTCTAACTTGCCAAAAACTTTTAATAAGTTTAAAAGGTAATGAAATGTTTTTAAGTAATGAACTTCTATTAAATCCAGCTATATCAAGCCCTTTAATATTATAACCAGCTTGTGGTACTTTATCCATTTCCATTTTCCCTTTTGCACCTACAAATAAAATTTGTGCATTAGGTTCCATTTTTTTTATTGCATTTGCTATAGCAATAGCTGGAAAAATATGACCACCTGTGCCACCACCTGCAATTAAAAATCGCAAAGAAGAATTTGATATATTATTATTTAAACTCAATTTTATTTTCAATTTATTAAACTGATGTATTACTAATAGGTTCTACTTTTCCTTCAAGTATCTCAACATTTCTACCAACACTTAATATAATTCCAATACTTGCACAAGTGAGTATATGAGATGTACCACCCATACTTACTAGTGGAAGTGTTACGCCTGTAACAGGCAATAAACCTACACTCACAGCCATATTTGCCATTGCTTGTATAACTAATGCAAAGCTTAAACCCAATGCCAAAAATGAACCAAAAGCATAAGGGCATTTCCTAAAAATTTTTATACATCGAAATAAAAAAGCTATGTATAAAAAGATCACTATTGCAGATATTATCAATCCATATTCTTCAATTATAACTGAAAAAACAAAATCATTTTCTGCCTCTGAAAGAAAGTTACTTGCTTGACCTCTACCGGGCCCCATTCCCCAAAAAACACTACCACTAGCAATAGCCATTCTAGATAAATTCTCTTGACTACTTGAGCTGTCTACCTTAAAAGTTGCATATTTATAAATTCTCTTTTTCCAAGTATCTTTTCTTTTCAATATTGACGAACCGTCGGTTTGAGTTGTTGCATTTTCATTTTCATTATATGTTTTTTTAACATACATAATACCACCAATTACAGCAATTGCTAATACAACAAACAGAATGGTTATATGCTTTGCATTTGCCTTGCCTAAAAACAAAACAACAATACCTGCAACAAAAGTTAAAGCTGCTGTAGAAAAATTACTTGGTAGAATAAGAATACAAGTAAGACTAATTATAAATAAAGCAGGTAAAAAGCCTTTATTAAAATCAGTTATAACTTCTTGCTTTTTTGTTATAAACCTTGCCAAAAAAACAAACAATGCGAGTTTAGCAAATTCGCTTGGCTGAAATGAAATTTTGACTATTGGAATTTCAAGCCACCTAACGCCATCATTTTTTTTTGTTCCAAAAAACAAAGTATAGATGAGTAAGATTATTGCTAGAATGTATAAGTATGTTGCATATTTTAAAAAAACAGTATAGTTGAATTGATGTATAAAATATATACCAATAAGCCCCAAACAACTAAACGCAACTTGCTTGAACAGAAAAAATTCAGTATTACCTGCATACTTTCTATATGCAATTTGGGAAGCTGCACTATACACAACCAATATTGAGACAAGTGACAACAGAATTACAATTCCCCAAATAAACTTATCGCCTTTGGCTTTTGCCAAAAGTGCATTACCACTATCTTTCAACTGTGGCAATTCTGAAAACATTTTATCTTGGGTACGTTTAAACATTTAAAAAATTATGGATACGATTAACTCTGTTACTTGTGTAACAGAGTGTATGAAGCTAATTGATTATTGCTATTATAATTGTAAAACAGCTTGCTTGAATTGCTTGCCTCTATCTTCATAATTTTTAAACAAATCAAAGCTAGCACAAGCAGGGCTTAATAAAACAACATCACCTTTTGCAGCTAATTTAAAACAAGCTTCAACACATTTTTGTGCAGACTGTGTTTCAACAATTTTAGGTACAAGTTTTTTGAATGCTTCTTTTATTTTAGCATTATCAACACCAAGGCACACAATAGCTTTCACTTTATCTTTAACTAACTCAGCAATTAAAGAATAATCATTACCCTTGTCTGTACCACCAAGTATAAGTACAGTTGGCTTAGTCATACTTTCTAATGCAAACCAAGTACTGTTAATATTGGTTGCTTTGCTGTCGTTAATAAAATCAACTCCACGCACTGCTGCTACAAATTCCATACGATGTTCTAAACCACTGTAGTCAAGTACAGCTTCACGAATTTTTTCTTTTCGAATGCCAACTGTAGTGGCTGCAATGCAGGCTGCCATAGTGTTTTGTTGATTGTGTTTTCCTTTAAGTGCAAAATCGTAAATGCTCATAGAAACTCTTTCTTCTTGAATTCTAAGCATCATTTGATCGCCTTTGATGTGTCCTCCTTTTTTTAATTCTTGCTTCATAGAGAATGGTAGTGGGTTAGTATTAATTGTTAGTAATGGGTAATATTTTTGAATTACTTCATCATCGGCATTGTATATAAAAAAATCGTCCTGCGTTTGATATTTAGTAATATTAAATTTTGCTTTTATATAATTTTCAAATTTGTAATCATATCTATCCAAATGATCTTCTGTAATATTTAACAACACAGCAACATCTGGGCGAAAAGTTTGTATATCATCTAACTGAAAAGAACTAATCTCTGCAATGTAGTATTTGCAAGGCTTTTCAGCAATTTGACGTGCTATACTATAACCAATGTTTCCTACTAAAGCACAATCAAGCCCTGCTGTTTTACAGATGTGATACATTAAACTTGTTGTGGTGCTTTTTCCATTTGTTCCTGTTATTCCAATTATTTTACTATTTCCTTTATAACGATATGCCAACTCAAATTCACTGATAACAAGTATTCCAGCATCTCTTATCTTTTTCATCATTTCGTTTTTCTCTGGAATGCCAGGGCTTTTCATTACTTCATCAGCGTTTAAAATTTTTGCTTCAGTGTGCCCTCCTTGTTCAAATTCTATCTTATAATCAATCAATTCTTTCTTATAATGCTCTTTAATAATTCCTGCATCACTTACAAACACATCATATCCTTTTTGCTTTGCCAATAATGCAGAGCCAATACCGCTTTCGCCAGAACCTAATATGACAATTCGTTTACTCATTATCTAATTTTCAAAGTCATTATACTTGCTACAACAAGCAGTATTGTTATAATCCAAAATCTCAGTGAAATTTTATTTTCGTGAAAGCCTTTTTTTTGATAATGATGATGCAAAGGACTCATCAAGAAAATTCTTCTTCCTTCGCCATATTTTTTCTTTGTGTATTTAAAGTATGCGACTTGAATTATCACACTCAAATTTTCTACTAAGAATATTCCACAGAAAATAGGTATCAACAATTCTTTATGAACGATGATGGCGAGTGAAGCAATAATACCTCCTAGTGCAAGACTTCCAGTATCTCCCATAAATACTTGTGCTGGATAAGCATTGTACCATAAAAAACCAATACAAGCACCAACGAATGCACCAACAAAAATGGCAAGCTCACCAAGATTGGGTATGTACATTATGTTTAAATAATCTGCAAAAACATAGTTGCCACTCACATACACAAATATGCCCAAACCTGCACCAATAATGGCACTTACACCTGCAGCCAATCCATCTAAACCATCTGTTAAATTTGCTCCATTACTTACTGCTGTTATAATTAATGTAACAATGATGATATAAATTAACCAAGTATATTTCTCTGCATCTGGGCCCATCCAACTGACTAACTTACTATAATTAAACTCATGTCCTTTTACAAATGGAATAGTAGTAATTGGTGTTTTAACTTTTACATAATACCTCTCTTTACCATCAATACTCCTTTTAATAACATTGCTATCTTTCGCTAATCTTTCACCTTGTTGTAATACATCGTGTACATTAGTTGATGCTGTCTGGATTTGACGTTCAACAGTTACTGCATTATTAAAATAAAGTGTACTACCGATAATTATTCCTAAGCCAATTTGTCCAAATATTTTAAACTTGCCAGCCAACCCATCGCTATCTTTTTTCTTGTAGGCATCTCCTTTTTCTTGAGCTTTTTTCTTTGAACGAATTTTTAAGTAATCGTCTATAAAGCCAATAACACCAAGCCATACAGTGCATAACACCATTAATCTTATATATACCTTATCCAAATTTGCAAACAACAATGTAGGAATAAGAATGCTTAATAAAATGATTAAGCCACCCATTGTTGGCGTTCCCTTTTTTTGCATTTGACCTTCAAGCCCAAGATCTCTAACGCTCTCCCCAATTTGTTTTTTTTGTAAGTAAACAATTATTCTTTTACCATAAACAGTTGCTATAATCAACGACAATAAAATTGCCATTGCAATACGAAATGTTTGATACTGAAATAATCCAGCACCAGGAACATTGTAATGTTTATTTAGCCAAGTGAATAAGTGATACAGCATTAGTAATTCTAAATTTTAAAATGTGAATTATGAATGATTTATTAATAACTCTTTTAATATTTCTTTATCATCAAAAGGATGTTTAATTCCTTTTATGTCTTGATATTTTTCATGCCCTTTACCTGCTACAAGTATGATATCTTCTGCATTTGACATCATTACTGCAGTTTTAATGGCTTCTCTTCTATCAACAATGGAAATGTATTTTCTCTTTGCACTACTACTCAATCCTTCTTCCATTTCTTTCAGTATTTGTCCTGCATCTTCTGTTCTAGGGTTGTCACTTGTTAGTATCACTTTATCGCTATAATCGCAAGCTACTTGTGCCATTATTGGTCGTTTGGTTTTATCTCTATCACCACCACAACCTACAACTGTAATAACTTGTTCGTGCCCTTTACGAAGTTTTTTTATGGTTGCTAAAACATTTTCTAAGGCATCTGGCGTGTGAGCATAATCTACTATACCTACAACCAAATTGTTACCAATTATATAATCAAACCTCCCCTCTGCTCCTGTTATCAAACTCAATGCTGTCAATACTTTTGCCTTATCTTCATTTAAACAAATTGCAACAGCATATACTGCTAGAAGATTATACGCATTAAACTCTCCAATCAATCTAAAATGCACTTCAATATCATTAATCAGCATTTGTAAACCAGTTAATGCATTGTCTAAAATTTTGCCTTTAATATTTGCTGGAGATTTTAAAGCATAATACATTTTTTGTGCTTTTGTATTTTGCAACATCACTTCTCCACGTCTATCATCTGCATTGCTTATTGCAAAAGCATTTGAAGGCAAATCATCAAAAAATTTCTTCTTAACTTTTATATATTCATCAAATGTTTTATGATAATCTAAATGGTCGTGGGTGATATTGCTAAAGATGCCAACTGCAAATTGCAAAGCAGTAATTCTATGTTGATGAATAGCATGGCTACTACATTCCATAAAAATATGTGTGCAATTCTCATCAACCATTTTTTGTAGCAAAGCATTTAAACTTACTGCATCTGGCGTTGTGTGTGTTGCTGGAATAATTTCATTTGCAATTTGATTTTGAACAGTAGAAATCAACCCACATTTATAACCCAATTGTGTAAATAATTTGAATAGAACTGTTGCTATTGTTGTTTTCCCATTAGTGCCTGTAACACCAATTAGCTTGACCTTTGTTGATGGTTCATTGTAAAACTGATGAGCCATAATAGCAACTGTTTCGTGAGTATTATTTACTTGCAAGTAAGTAATTTCATTTACAAACTCTTTTGGCAAATCTTCACAAACAATAATAGTTGCACCTAATTCAATTGCTTTATTGATGTAAGAATGACCATCAACTTTTTCGCCTTTAATAGCTACAAATACAAAATCTCTTTGCACTTCTCTTGAATCAATTGCAATGCCAACAACAGTTTTATCTGTTGTGCCTTGCACTTGTTTAAGATGCACTTTATATAATATGTTTTGCAATGAAGTCATTAGTTCAATTGAATACTTACTGTTTGTCCTAAACCTATTTTACTACCCTCAACAACGGATTGATTAATTACTTTTCCTTTGCCACTAACACTTATCCTAAGCCCTAGTTTTTCGCATAAATAAACCGCATCTTTAATGTTCATACCTGTAAGCAACGGCATTGTTTGTTTAATAATATTTTGTTTAAACGCTATAGCATTTTTGTTATTAAAATTTGTACTAACAACATCATTAAACCTAGTACCATTATCATTATATGAAACGCCTAGCTTTTTAAAAACATAGTTAGCATCGCCACCATATCCTTTATAGCTTGTACTATTATTATTTGCAATAGTTGGAGATAATTTGGTGATACTATCTTGAATGAAAACATTATAAACTTTACTTGCAATAGCTTTAAACACTGGAGCTGCAACGTCTCCACCAAAATGTTTGGGTGAGATTTTTCTATTAACAATAACAACTATGCAACTGTATTTAGGATTGTTAGCTGGAAAATATCCTGCAAATGAAGATTGGTAAATTCTATCGCCAAGAGAAATACCTCTATCCAAATAATAACTAGTTCCAGTTTTTCCTGCTACTAAAAAACTTAAATCTTTAAACTTACCATTTGCAGTTCCATGCTGACTATAGCAAACAGAAAGTAAACATTTTTGCAATGAGGTATAAGTTTCTTTTTTACAAAAATCTTTGTTGAGTACTATTGGCTGAAACTCTTTATTGGTAATACCTTCGGAAGAATAAGCATTCACTAAATATGGTTTTACTAAAACACCATTATTGGCAATAGCATTATAAATACTTAACATTCTAATAGGTGATGTTTGCACCACATAACCAAATGAACTTCTTAAAAAATCGGGCAATGAATTTGTATTTGCATTGATATGATTTTCCTTTTTTATTATTTCAATATCATCTATTGAATCTCT
Source organism: Bacteroidota bacterium (assembly GCA_026391115.1). Classification (GTDB taxonomy): domain Bacteria; phylum Bacteroidota; class Bacteroidia; order Chitinophagales; family Chitinophagaceae; genus CAIVPM01. The sequence continues at coordinate 23,363 of JAPLER010000060.1, forward strand.
ATTTAGTTTTAAAGCATTAAGCCTATTTCTATACGCTTGCATATTGGTGCTATAAAACTTATAAGCAAGCTTTGACATTCCAACATTACTACTAGCAGCAAATGCAACTTCCACTGGCACTTGATGTAAACCATGCTGTTCTGCATCTTCAATATAATCACCATTTTTAGCATTTGGATAAATCCATTTTCCACCTTCTAAATCAACAACAGAATTAATATCTACCTTTTTGTCTTCAAGCAGATTCATTAATGTTATCAATTTTAATGTGCTACCTGGCTCTGTTTTTCTCATAGCATAATTTTCATACTCATCATATTCATTCTCGCCATAAATTTTTGTATCAAAAACAGTTGATGCTCCAATATTTATTAGCCCCTGATTTGCAATAGCCTTTATTTTACCAGTTGCCACTTCCATAACTATAGCACAGCCATATAGAGATTGATTTTCTACAAGCTTTTTTTTCAGTTCTTCTCTTGCAATTTCTTGCATTAAAATATTAATGTTGGTATGTATATCACTTCCATTTTGTGGAGCTAAGTCAACTTCACCATCTTCATCAATTGGAGTAGATGCATCGTTACCCAAAAACTTAAGTGTTTGCTTACCTGTAACTCCTTTTAAAATACTATCAAAGCTGTATTCTAAGCCTCTTGTTGCAGCATCTTCTTTTACTTTGCCTACAATTATAGAAGCAATATTTGGCAAGGGTTTTATTCTTTCAAATCTTTTTTTTGTAATAAATCCATTGGTGTATTTTCCTAATGAAGCAAATGGCATTTCTTTAATTGCCATATATTTTTCAAAAGGAATACTCTCTTCTAGCGTGTAAAATCTATCTGCTGCATTTTGGTATTTTGATGCTTCTATAAATTCGTTTTTTAATTCTCGCCAATTTGTTTTGCTATTGTTCAATTTTGCATATTCAATAAAAAAAGTATCTACCTTTTTATCTAATTTACTACCAGCAAGTGCAACACATTTTTTTGCCACACTCATATCTATTACAATATCGTATTGTGGTAAACTTGCTGCTAAAACTTTGTTATCATCTGCATATATACTTCCACGCAATGCTTCTATTGGAACATTTTTTTTAATACTAAACTTCGCAAATAAAGCTTGCCAATATTTTCCTCTAAATTGCTGCTCATAAGCAGCCTTGCCAACAATAGACAAACCCAATACAACAATACCAATAAATAGTATTGAAGCCCTTAATGATATGATGTCTTTGTTATTCAATTTATTTTTTTATAATTATTGGCGATGCATCACTTACTGATAAGCCTGATGATTCAACAGCTTTTATAATCTCAGATTGTTGGTTTACTTTACTGGCTTCAATAACTGTTGCCCTATACTTATATTCTAAAATTTCTATTTCTTTTTTTGTATTAGATATTTTTCTAAGTGTTCTATCTGTCCAGTGTCCATAAGCTATATAGCCTATAGTTAATGCAGCTAGATATAAAAAGAAAAGCATATTTTCATTAATCCATTTTGTTTGAAACAGATTTGCTACACCTTTTTTTGAAGGTGATTTTGCTACTTGATTATCAGTAATTGGGGCAGTCGTTTCGGTCACGGATTATTTTTATTTCAACTTATTATCTTCGAAATTTAATCTACAGTTATAGTAATTATAGCTTTTCTGCTACTCTCAACTTTGCACTTCTACTTCTTGTATTTCTTTTCAACTCATCTTGTGCTGCTTCAATTGGTTTTTTATTTATCAATTGAAATATTTTTTCTTTTACACTTGTCGAAAAAGGATTCAAATCTTCCTCTATTTCAAAACTTCCATTTTTAAAAAAATTCTTTACCAATCTATCTTCCAAAGAATGAAACGTAATAATTGCAGCTCTACCACTTTGTTTCAAAATATTGGGCAATTGTTGCAATAATTCTTTTAAAGCACCCACCTCATCATTCACTTCTATTCTTAAAAATAAAAAAACCTGAGCTAAATATTTATTTGGATTTCCTTTTACCAATGAACTAATCATTACTTTAAACTGCGAAATAGTTTGCAATTCAGTCTCATTTCTTTTTGCTACTATATGTTGTGCCAAAGTTTTTGAGTTGGTTACTTGTCCATATTCTTGAAACATCAATTGCAATTGTGGTGCAGTATAGGTTTCAATTATTTGCTTTGCAGTTAATGCTTCATTAATATTCATCCTCATATCCAACGGGCCATCAAACCTTGTACTAAAACCTCGGCTTCCTTCATCAAACTGATGACTACTGACTCCTAAATCTGCTAAAACGCCATCTACTTTTTCAATTTTATACAATCTTAAAAAACGTTGTATGTGTTTAAAATTGTGTGGCACAAAAAGCACACGTTCATCATCAATCAAATTCCTTAATGCATCTTCATCTTGATCAAAAACTATTAATTTACCTTGTTCGTTTAGTTTTTCCAAAATACCTCTGCTATGTCCGCCTCCTCCAAATGTGCAATCAACATATATTCCATTTGGTTTAATATTTAACGCCTCAATACACTCATTAAAAAGAACTGGTATATGATAATTGTTACCATTTTCATTCATAACAATTAATCATTAAAATTTATTTTATAATCATCTAAAATTGCTTTTGAATTTTCGCTTAAAGCCAGTTCAGATGTTGTATCAAACATTGCATTGTATTTAGCTTTATCCCAAATTTCGAAGCGAGACAAAACGCCAAAAATGATAATCTCTTTATCTATGCCTCCATACTCTTTTAAACTTGCAGGAAGGTTTAAACGGCCTGCTGCATCTAATGAAACTTCTGTTGCACCACGTAAAAAATTTCTTTTAAAAACAACAACTCTTGGGTCAAGATCATTCAATCCACTAATTTTGTTTAATATGTTGTCCCAAGTAGATTTAGGATATAACGTTAAGCAGTTTCCAGCACCTCGGCTAATCGTAAAACTGTTCTCCGATTCTGGCAGTTGTTTTTTTACAGCTGCTGGCATCAGAAAACGATTTTTCGAGTCAACCGTAGATTCGTATTCGCCTTGAAATTTGCTCATTGTTAAGAAATAATTTTTAAATCTCCCACTTATTGACACAAAATAACAAGAAAATTCACAAATTGACAATTAAGAATTATTATTTATTGATATAAATATGTTAATTACTATGTGAATAGATGTGAATAAAACACCTAAACGCCTGATTTTATTATGTTTTATAAATTAACATTTTTTAAAAAGGTGTTAATAATTTATTTAAAAAATGGTGGGAAAAAGTGGGTGAATTGCAAAAAATAAACATTAAAACATTAAAATGAACCCAAAAGAAATAAGAATCAGTGATTTTACATATCATTTACCAGAAGAAAAAATTGCTAAACACCCATTAGAAAAAAGAGATGAAAGCAAATTACTAGTTTATCAAAATGAAAATGGTGATATTAAAACTAGTAATTATAAAAAAATAGCGAGTGAAATTCCTGAAAATAGTTTGTTAGTTTTTAATAATACCAAGGTAGTAGAAGCAAGATTATTGTTTACAAAAAATACTGGAAGTGTAATTGAAATATTTTGTTTAGAACCAGATGATAAATACTCGGATATTACAACTGCTATGCTTCAAAAACAAAGAGTTTACTGGAAATGTTTAATTGGTGGTGCAAAAAAATGGAAAGAGGAAATATTATTAAAAACAATAGAAGACAATGAAACCTTTTTTGAATTAACTGCAAAAAAAATTGAAAAAAGAAACGATTATTTTTTAGTAGAACTCAGCTGGAATGATGAACAATTGAGTTTTGCAGAAGTACTACATTTTGCAGGTAAAATTCCTTTGCCACCTTATCTTAACAGAGAAGTTGAAGATGGAGATAAAGAAACTTATCAAACTGTTTATGCAAAATATGATGGTAGTGTTGCAGCACCAACAGCTGGCTTACATTTTAGCGAATTTATATTTAAGTCTTTGGAACAAAAGAAAATAGCTGTAGATTATGTGACATTGCATGTTGGTGCAGGAACATTTAAACCAGTAAAAGCTGAAACTATGCAAGAGCATGAAATGCATAGTGAATTTATTGATGTTGATATTAACACTATTAAAAACATCATAAATAACCTTTCCAACAAAATAATTGTAGTAGGTACTACAAGTTTAAGAACTATTGAAAGCCTCTACTGGATTGGTGTGAAAGCTAGTCAACAGTCAATAGGCAACGTGCAACAGTTAAATATTGACCAGTGGGATTGCTACGAACTGCCCCAAAATATTGAACCTAAAATAGCACTTGAAAATTTAGTAAACTGGATGCTGATGAATAATCACAGTAAATTAATGGCTAAAACGCAAATCATTATTGCACCAGGTTATGAGCTTAAAATTGCAAACGGCTTAATAACAAATTTTCATCAACCCAACTCAACACTATTGCTTCTTATATCAGCAATTGTTGGAGACGACTGGAGAAAAATATATAACTATGCTTTAGAGAATGAATACAGATTTTTAAGCTATGGAGATGGATCGCTTTTATGGAAAAATAAACAATAATATTATCAGAAACTATAACAACCTGTACAGTAAATCTACTCTTTCATCTTGCCAAATATCATCTGGTGAGATTTTGGTATCATTATCATTGAATATAATGCCAGCTTGTTTATAACACTCTTGAACCAATTCGCTACATATATAATTTCTATTTTTTTCTCTGCGTGTAATTTTAAATAAAATACGTATTGCAATTCTAATAATTTCCCAGTTATCGTAGGGTTTTGTTAATTCGTCCATTCCAAAACTTATGGTTTTGTTTATTTCAATTTGAGAAATATTCTGATTTAATCTTGCAACAAATACTTTGCCTTTGTAAGGTTTGTTTTTACCGTGATAATCTCTTAAATATTTACTTAATGGTGCAAAGCGAACACCATACAATTTTTCGCTTTCAAGAATAACAACTCTATCCAACGCATCGTCTTTATAAACAATGCCAATATGACTCCAAACACTTTTTGTAAATCGTTGAATAAGTCTGCTAAAAAAATAATTGCCATTGCAAAATATTAAATCTCCCGTTTTAAGTTCGTCTCTTATTATTTTATACTTGCGTGGTGGTATTTGTTCTAGCTGTTGTAACGATAATGAATGTGCCATTATAAGTTTTAATTTGCAATATTAGTATCTAATACTATCTACAAAAATAAAGGCTGCTTTTTACAAAGCAGCCTTTAAAAAAATTGTTGAAAGTAAATTAATTTTTAATAATTGTTTTACTTGATTTATTGCCATCAGCATCTAAGAAAGTTAATACATAATTCCCTTTGTTTAAATTCGATAAATCAACACTTGTTTGTGTAGTTCCAGCTTTCACCTCAATACTTGTCAAACACTTTCCATCAATAGATGCAATTGAAATATTACCTTTAACATTAGTTTTTGCATACGAAACAATTAAGTTGCTTTGAACAGGGTTAGGGAATATCTCTAGTTTAACAGATTTTTTTGGTGTTACAGCAACTACATTACTGTAAGTACTTTTTCCATTTTTACTAACAAATTTCAATCTATAATAAGTTGTTGCTGTTAATATTTTATTATCGTTGTATTCGTAGTTATTAATACCACTTGCCGTAATACTTGAAACAACTGTAAATTCTTTACTATTGAATCCTTTCTCTACAATATAGCTTGTAATATCATCATCACCATTTACAACCCACCATAATCTAGCTGTTCCATCATCACTTTTAGCTGCATTAAAACTCAATAAACGAACAGGTAATGATGTTGGAACTAATTGTACCCCTCTAAATGCTGTATTTGATGGTGCTGCTAAAACTACAGTTGGTGTAGCTGTTGGCGATACATTGTAACCTGTAGCATCTACAAAACTTTGTAAAGGTGAGCCCCCTGATATTGCATAAATAGTTACGTTTGAACCAGCAGTTGTAGCAGTCATTCCTCTATATGTTACAGTAGAATTAATTATTCCTATTGAATCCCAATTTCCTGTTCCACTATTTTTACAATATTTTCTAATGCCAGATGGAGCAGCATCACTAGAAATATACATTGTATTAAGTCCCGCTGGACCACCAGGTAAACTTGTTAAGTAAATATTGTTTGCAGTCATAGTAGTTGAATGACCAGGGTATGAAACTAATGTATTGCCAGGTGTAGTAGGAAATCCAGTTAACACACCAGCACGAACAGCACCTGAACCAGTGCCTACTATTAAATCCCCTCCAAATGTTTGGATTGTTCTATTATTTGTAACTGTCGTAGAAACAAGAACTGCAGTATCTCCTCCAACACTTGTACCTTGACTGCCATAAGGCATATATCTTACACCTGTATTGCTTCCAACCAACCAAAAGCCAGTGCCATCGTTACTCGTTGCACAACGTGCATTTCCTTTAGATTTTGCAGTATCCATTAATGTTTTTGTATCCCAAGTTCCGTCCATTGCAATTCTGCAAAAAACTCTTTTTGTACCAGCAACACCAGAAATGGTTGCAATTCCAGTATCGGAATTATAACCTGCTAAAACAAAATATTGTCCATTTGCAGAAATTGTTAAATTAGCATCGTTTGATGAAGAGCCTTGAGCACAAATTTTGTTATTTCCACCAGTTGCCATTGCTGTAGTGTATGGTAATTGTATTGTTTGAACAACAGTCCCAGTTGGCGTCATTTCGATAATATTAATTAGCTGAGATTGATTTGATAAACCAGCACCACCACTACCAACTCTTGTGACAACTAAATTCCCTGCTGTAAAAGGAGTTTGTGCAAAAACACCTATTGTTAATGATGTTAATAAAAGTGTAAAGATTTTTTTCATAAAGTAATTTTTTTTGCAAATACAAATGTAAGCCCTTGATATGTATTTTAGTTGTTTGTGGTATTTTATTTTTGTTAAATAATCGTTATTTAACCATTCTTTCTAAGTGTTCTGCTTTATTATTTTTCCAATTTTTATCGTACTTAACAAACCAGCTTAACCATAAACTTCTGCTCAAACGCATAAATACTGGCTGTAGCAATACTAAACCCACAATTGTACTACCCATACACCAAAATATACTATTATCATTAAAGCTTAAACCGAACAAAACACGCCAAGCTACAAACATACTTACACAAAATGCCACAGTTAATGCATAGCTCACGTAACTAGTACCATAATAAAATCCAACTTCAATTTCTGTTGGTTGCTTGCACACAGGGCACTCTTCGTTCATATCTACAATATGATTCAAGTTGTAGGCGTTTTTATTTTTAAATAAATAACCTTTTCTACACCTAGGACATTTATTACTTAAAACACTAATCAAGTAATTGGAAGCTTTTTCACTTTTCATTATTGCAAAGATGACCATATAGTTTATTGAGAAAGAAATTAATAAATAACTAATTTTTATTCTATCATATTTTTGAAAAAAAATAGTGTATTTAAAGT